>CAXMPV010000007.1:0-19143 GCA_964195175.1 uncultured Thermodesulfobacteriota bacterium
ATAGTTGTTTTCTTCAATTTCCCTTCCGCTTCTTCATCAATTCTGAAATCTCTTAAATCAAAAGGGCGGAGATTGAGTTGTTGCATATTCTCTTCAAGTATCTGCACATACTTCTCATGCCAAATCGTAAGTGTGTATTTAAGCGTATCTCCAATAACAATCACATCTCTATCCAGCTCTGTCTCTACAAGAATTGGAACCTTCTTTAATGCCATAGTGGAAGTTTGCACCTGCCCGGAGCTCTTATTTACCTCGTCGGTATACGATATGAGGAATGCCGGCACCGTGTATATCCCCATCTCCGCATCATCAGGCAAGGAGATGATGTATGTTATAACACTGAAGTCACTATCATTATTAAATATCTGTCTCTCTCCAACTGTTACCTTTTCTATCCTGAAAGGAGAAAGATCGACCGTATTAAAACCCTCTATATCCACACTGACACCGAGCTTCCATATCAACTGCAGGGTTAAATGTATCATTTTACCGGTAACAAACCGATAATCTTCCACAAACAGCCATAGCTCAGCTGGTGCATCCATTTCAGGAATAAGCGTATCTACATCCCGAGGTTGGACAGAATCTCCGTACTCCTGTTCACCCCCGTAGCCCGATTGCTGAGCCATACAAGTGCCAAAAGACACAAGGGATACAAACGCGCACAGAAACGCTATAAACAAAACTCTTTTCATCTCTTTATCCTACTTCTTCGCCTTATCCTCTTAGCAAAAAAATCTGACAAAGAGCTTATCCATTGCTCTTCATTCATATCTGTCTTCAACGTAAGGTAGCCAAGATTAAGTTTATTAAACAATTTAATGTGTTGTTGATTTACAATGAGATCCTGAGACAAATCCAGATATTTTACACCTTGAGTTTCCAAATCCTTTACTGCCACAAAACCCCTTGCCTTAGGAAGTGATTCCTCCCTTATGTCAGATATAATTATCGGAATAACATCATGTTTTCTAACAAGGGATTTTAATGAGCTTTCGTAATCAAACGGTGCAAAAAAATCAGATAACACAAATACAAGTGAAGGCGTGAATCTCTTACTATTCAGAAACTTAAATGCACAGTCGATATTGGTACGTTTGCCTTTAACTTTATCAGTCATTATATTTCCGGCCAATCTTACACCTTCTTTCTGGCCTGCTTGAGGAGGGATATAATTCTCGACTGTATCCGTAAATGATATGAAGCTTACAAGATTACCTGTTTCTGTTGCAGATTGGACGAGTGTGGAGATGATGGAAGACTGAATTTTCTCTTTAGTAAAGCGTGCCGTACCAAACTTCGTTGATCCACTTCTATCAATCAGGAAGAATATGTTGGTTCTTTTATCCACCAACTTTAACCTGACATGCAACGCTCCGGTTCTTGTAGTAGCTTTCCAGTCAATAGCACGGAACTCATCGCCCGGCTGGTACTGTCTCAACTCATCAAGCTCAATCCCTCTAGTTGAGTTCATGTAACTGGAGAAAGAACCTTCAAAAAGATTAGCCACCATTCTCTGTAAATGTAACCTTATCTTGCTTCTCAATAAACCGGCCTCTTCAGATCAATTAGACAATGTTGTTAATTAGAGGTATCTGTTTCCAGAATGGGCACCTTTTCCAATATTTTACTTATTACATCATCAGGATCTATTCCCTGAGACTCTGCCTCGTGCGTCAAAATCACTCTGTGCCTTAAAACTGGGTAAGCCATCTTATGGATATGTTCCGGTAGGACTATGTCACTTCCTGACAGGAAAGCGTAAACACGTGCAGCCTTTGCCAGATAAATTGAAGCACGAGGCGAAGCACCATACATAACCATGTCTCTAATGTATTCGTCACCATTAGAACCTGGCCTTGTCGCCCTTACGATACGTGTCGAATATTTCAGTATCTCAGACTCTTTATGCAACGGAATCTTTTTTGCGATGAAATGTCTCAATGCAATTATTTCATCTGGATGTAAAACTGCATCCAGATCAGGCTCTTCGTCACTAATCTGCCTCTCCGCTATCTCCCGCTCCTCTTCATAAGAAGGATACTCAACCCTTATCTTAAACATAAATCTATCGACCTCAGCTTCCGGCAGAAGATATGTTCCGGATATCTCTATCGGATTTTGAGTTGCAAGAACAATAAATATCTTTTCCAACTCAAAAGACTTTCTGCCTATCGTCACCTGCTTCTCCTGCATACTTTCCAGTAACGCACTCTGAACCTTTGCAGGAGCTCTGTTAATCTCATCAGCCAATAATAAATTAGTAAAAACCGGCCCTTTCTGTACAGCACTTTTCCTGGTTTCAGGATCACACAATTCATACCCGGTGATATCACTGGGTATCAGATCCGGTGTAAATTGAATCCTTTGGAATTTAGCGTCAATCGCCCTTGACAGGGTCTTGATAGTTATAGTTTTCCCCAACCCTGGATAACCTTCCAATAGAATATGGCCATCAGCGAAAATAGCAATAATGATCGCCTCAATCATATCATCCTGGCCTACTATAACCTTCTGTATCTCTTTTTTAATACCGATGTACTTCTCTTTTATATATTGAGCATCTTCAAACTTCTTTGTCTGTATTCTTTTAGCCACCTTTTATTTCTCCTGTGATGAATATCTCTGAAACTTTATAATTCTTGATTCGAGCAATTCTGGACTATTCTAAATACGTGGGCAGTAATTATATAATAATATGTTTTACTGTCAATCATGATTAAATTAGTACTTGACGGCACAGGTTGCATCGTTAAAATGACACGTTTTTAATAATACATTGTAAATTAAGGACTATAAATATGACTAACGGAAGAATAGGAATAATTGGCGGCAGCGGTTTGTATAATATCGAAGGAATAACAGATGTTGAAAATATAAAAGTAGAAACGCCTTTTGGAAACCCATCTGATCTATTTATCACTGGGAATCTGGAAGGGAAAAGCGTTGTCTTCCTTCCACGACACGGAAAGACCCATAGTATATTACCATCGGAATTAAATTTCCGTGCAAATATATATGGTATGAAGAAACTTGGAGTCGAGAGAATAATTGCTGTCAGTGCTGTAGGGAGCATGAAAGAAGAAATCAAACCTCTGGATATAGTGATCCCTGACCAGTTCATTGATCGTACGCAAGGCAGAATAGGCACCTTCTTCGGTGACGGGATCGTTGGTCACGTAAGCCTTGCTGATCCGGTCTGCTCAGTTCTTGCAGACACACTCTATAAAGCAGCAAACAGTGCCGGAGCTACCGTCCACAAAGGAGGAACTTACGTATGCATAGAGGGACCTCAATTCTCAACCAGAGCAGAATCACGAACCTATCGCCAATGGGATGTAAGTATTATTGGCATGACAAACCTGCAGGAGGCCAGACTGGCCCGTGAAGCTGAAATATGCTACAGCACGCTCGCACTTTCTACCGATTATGACTGCTGGCATGAAGGAGAGGAAGATGTTACCGCAGAGATAGTCCTCCAAAACATCATGAAAAACGTTGATACCGCCAAAGCAATAGTCAAACATGCTATTCCTATGATTGAAGGTGAAAGAGGTTGCGGATGTGTTAATGCGTCAAGCAATGCCATTGTGACACATAAGGATAACATTCCGAACGAAGTGAAGGAACGGTTAAATGTTATATTTGGAAAGTATTTATAGGTGTTGCGAAACTAACCATAATCGTTCAATTTCTGGTATAACTAGAATTATAGCTTTTACACTTTCCAAGTACACCAGTCCGGTATATTAACAACTATGTATATAAGGAGGCTAGACAATCATCTGCCCTCTAGCCCTATTAAAAAGAAGGAATTCCCTATTACTACCGAGTTATCTTTGTCTCATATATTTAAAGCGTAAAGTAATAATAATTACGCTGAATAAAACACCAAATGCATTTGCCACGATAATTATCATATCCTCAATATGTATGCCATAGGACAGCCACAGAGAAAGGCCAAAGATTAAGAGCATACACATAACGGGAGATACATCATCCAGCCTCTTTGTACGCAAGCCTCTTATTATCTGAGGTATAAAGCCTGAAGTTGTACATACTGCGGCAATTATGCCTACAATTTTCCACTCCATCAGAACATCCTCCTTAAATCCGCTGTTTGAATAAATTGTAATCTAAAAAAAAGAGGCAGATTTGTTTTATAGTAGAATATAAAAAAACCTGTCTCTTTTTACATATCAATAAATCTATGCCACCTGCACATCACACTCAGGCAACTCTTCTTTTGTAAGAACCGACTCTTCTGAACTATGCTCTGTCGCAGCAGCCTTGAGTGAGTTCAGTCGAGATATCATAAAGTAAAGTAACGGAACCACACCGGCAAAAAAGAGCACACCACCTACCGCACGCATCCACGTCAACACCTGGAAGGTACCGCCAAGAATAAATTCCTGTGAGCGGGCTACCCAATAGCCATTTTCAACAACCGACTTGAATTGTAACACTCCGGCCGGGAATGTATCCATCACCACCATCAGCAGGAGTCCCACGTTTATCGCCCAGAAGGTAGAACGGAGAAGCCTTACATTCCAGCGCCTGGCAATTATAACATGCCGACTGCAAAACAGAACTGCCGCTATCGAAAGGTTACCGTAAACGCCCATTAAAGCTGCGTGACCATGATTGACAGTTAGATAGGTGCCATGTTCGTAATAATTTATTATAGGAAGGTTTATAATCAAACCAAATACACCGGCGCCGAAAAAGTTCCAGAAATTTACGGCAATGAGGAATAGAAAAGCCTCTGAGAATCCGAAGGATGACCCGGTTACTGCAGAATTCGTTGAACGTCCAAATGAGTATCCCGGTACCCGTACGAACTTCCAGACTTCGAGCGTCAGCAGTACAAGGGGAATAACCTGGAGTGTCGAGAAAACACTGCCCATGGCCATAAGAGCGGCAGGCTTTGCATTCCAGTAAAAGTTGTGAGAAATACCCAGCAGGCCAGAACCGAGAAACAGCAGTGTCGCCAGGTAAATCACCCTGGTCGCACCTTGCCGGGAAACCAAACCCATGAATACCATATAGCAGGCAATAATGATTGTCGTGAATACCTCAAAAAAGCACTCTGCCCACATGTGAATAACGCACCAGCGCCAGAAATCAGCAATTACAAAATTGGTATTCTTCCCGCCCACAAAGCTTGACAGGAATAGAATAGTAATAGCTATAACAGAGTAGAGAATCCAATACGGCAGAGAGAATGCCGACTGGCCTTTCAAAGCGGGTTTTACTCCGCGATATATAATCACGGCCCACATAATGAGCGCCACAAAGAGAACAACCTGCCACAATTTGCCGAGTTCAACAAATTCCCAACCCTGATTTCCAAGTAACCTCCAATGGTCACCAAGCAGGTTCTTAGGCCCCAAAAAACAGCCTACGAGCATACCAACAACTACTGAAACCAGCAAGCCAAAGAGAATGTTGATAAGGAGAACCTGACGCTTCGGTTCCTGCCTGTGAATGCTCGGGAGGATGAAGATGGAACCGGCGATCCAACAGGTAGCTATCCACAAAATCGATAACTGTACATGCCAGCTCCGCGTAATCGTTATCTGCAAAATTTCAGAAATATTGTGACCGAAAAATATTGTAAATCCGAGAAAATCGTGAATCGTCAAAACACCGGCCACTATCTGTATGAAGAACAGTGCAATAGCAACCACAAAAAACTTGTATGTTGCACGTTGGCTGGCTGTGGGGGCTGATGCATCAACGCTTTTATTATTAACAGGGTTTTCTTTGACTTGTAACTGCGAGTTCTTGGAATAGTAACTATAAGTACAGAGAACCGCACCCAAACCGAAAATCAGAAACAGCATTCCGATAACGCTCCATAAGATTACTGACGGTGTCGGAGTATTCCCTGCGTATTCATCAAAAGGCCAGTTATGAGTATAACTGGATTCACCTCCGGGCCTTTCTGCCGCACAAACCCACGCACCCCAGAAGAAAAAGGCTGAAAGGTCTTTAAGTTCAGCATCGTCTGTAATATAGCCTGGCGGTTTAAATGCTTCCTTGTGGTTTCCCTTGAATTTTAAACTATAGTATTCAGCCAGTCGTTCTGCCGCATACGCCTGCCCCTCGGTAAGAACTACAATGTTTCTCTCCCTGTCGTAACGATTCGCCTTGAGTTCACGCTTCACCCTGGCAGAGATGCCATCTTTTTCTATTTGAGACAACTCGTCCACATTGCCATCTGCAATCTGTTTACCATAAAAACCGTTCATCTCAACAGCAATACGGTGGAGTGCCTCAGCAGTAAAATCCGGTCCACGGGCAGCACCATCCCCGAACATACTTCCGTATTCCATTAAAGCATATTTCTGGAAAACCAGCTGTCCGCGTTCAACAGCAGTCCTTTGAACAATTTCTTCCCCTGAAGGTGAAATGTAATCAGGTTTTGGGGGAGCGTCCTTGTACGTACTATAACCCATAAATATAACACCAGACGCACCTACAACCAGAACAGCAAGTAAATATTTCCACCAATTAGTACTTTTCATATTATGCTCCTGAGTGTCCTTCTGCTTTCTTGCTTGATGCAACGAAAGATGTATTGTACATCAACCGTACATCAGTGCATGGACATCCCTTATGTTTAATATACCAAACCACTCGCTTAAAAAGACAAAATCTATCTGCCTTCTTGCCGAGTAGAAAAGTCTGCATTATATCACATAAAACATGTAAGCTCAAGAATCATATGGTCTAGTACTTGAAAAAGTAGCAAAAGTGTCATAATCTGGTGAATGATTTTGGGACGATGTTGTCATCTTTCGGAAGTATATGAGCTACAAGGCTTGTCTCTACAGAAATTCTGAAGAAAGACGAAGATATAGAGGTGGATAGCTTTGAGAACTTTGATCGAATGGAAATCTAAATGATGCCAGTTATGCCAGATACAACAAGACGTCTTAATACTCGTTCCCACATTTTATGTGGGAACGAGTACGGTTTAATCAATTAACCTACCGTTTTAGAAGGTAATAAAGCTTTCCAGAGGTATTAAAATTCTCCGCCTTTTGGATAGCATCTTTGCCTATCCCAAAGAAAATTTCTGCCCTGTCAGTCGTTTTGGTAGTAGCCCTAGAATCATGCGTTAATGTAAAAAATGTTTTTCCCGCTTGCCCTTTCTCTTTATTAAGGTTTGTAGCTCCTTCTATGACCACAAAGGCAAGTCCACCAGGAGGAAAAACCCTGTCATCGGCAGCTATGCTCCTCATTGGTGTGAGATGTAAACCTAATGAACCAAAATAGGCTGAAGTTTTCAAATTCAAATCATATGCAATGCTTAAACTATGTGTAACATCTTTGTCGGAAACGGTAAACCCATAACCTGTAAAGTTGACTTCGCCTCCGTTTTCCTTCCCGGTAACCTGAAACACCCTGAAATTTTTTGCAATAAAGTCGGTCAGCTCCTGCGGGCTCTTGCTACTAACATATCCATCCCTGAAAAGTTTTAAGGTCTCTATCTGTTTTTCGGGAGTAAAACCTATTGATTTAAAGGAGTCAGGATATGACTCGACCTTTTCAAAATATTTCCTGCTTTTGTCTATTGTGTAAAGCAATTCTATTTTACCATAATCATCTTTAAAAGCAGGAATCTGATTTGAGTCGGTAATTTCTACCAGGCCGGTTACAGCTACAATTGCCGAGACAGGCGTTGTTATTTCCACCGCTTCGGTTGGTAATTGTGATGTTTCTTTCACCGTAGTGGTCGTACACCCTGCCTGGAAAATTATAACCAAGAGCGCAACGGCCAGCAAACAGTTAAGAGTGTTATTTTTTTGTATCATAAATTTAAATACTCCTTCCTCGAAATATTGTTGTAAATATGTAATTCGTGTCTAAATTAGTGTTTAAAGTGTCTCTCACCGGTAAATACCATTGCAATTCCGTGTTCATTTGCGGCATCTATCGAATCCTGATCTTTTTTGGAACCACCGGGTTGTATTATGGCAGTAATTCCGACCTTAGCCGCAATGTCTATACAATCCGGAAAAGGGAAAAAGGCGTCAGAGGCCATAACAGTTCCAGCGGTTCTACCACCTGACTTGCGGATTGCGATGTTTGTGGAATCAACGCGGCTCATCTGGCCTGCTCCCACACCAATAACCATCTTATCTTTTGTGAATATTATTGCATTTGATTTCGCGTGTTTGCAAACCTTCCATGCAAACAGTAGCTCATCTATCTCATCATCTGTCGGTGCCTTTTTCGTAACCACCTTCAACTGATCTTTATCACCAGAGTTCATATCTTTATCCTGAACAAGTACCCCCCCGACAACACCTCTAAAATCTTTGATTCCTTTCTTTATGGATGAATCACCCAATGAGTCCAATTTCAACAATCGAAGATCTTTTCCCCAACCTCGCTTTGTAGTCAAAATCTCAATAGCCTTATCATCGAATCCCGGCGCTGCGATCGCCTCAACAAAATGACCAGGTTCTGTAATGGCCTCAGCTGTCGCCACATCAACTTTCCTGTTTAAGCTCAGTATGCATCCAAAGGCCGAAACGGTATCAGTGCTGTATGCCCTTGTAAAAGCGTCTTTAAGGTTTTCTGCAATTGCAACACCACACGGATTAGCATGTTTGATTAAGACAGCAGCCGGTATGTCAAACTCCTTAACGATTTCAATTGCGACATCGGTATCCAATATATTGTTAAAGGAGAGTTCCTTACCGTGCAACTGTACCGCATTAGAGATGCATGGAACACCAAGATCCTTTGATCCATAAAACGCTGCTGTCTGATGGGGATTTTCTCCATATCTCAAGTCCTGCTTTTTACGTAGATCAATGCTTATCGCATCCGGATAAGCCTCTTTGTTGTCCCTGTTAAAATAATCAAAGATTATCTTATCGTACTGACTGGTATGTTTAAATGCCTCAGTAACCAGCTCATAACGTGTCTCATACGAGAGATCACCGTCTCGTTCGCTTAATTCTCCCAACAACGCATCATAACGCTCAGGGTTTACTACAATTGCAACGTGTTTGAAATTCTTGGCAGCAGATCTGATCATAGACGGTCCACCAATATCTATATTTTCAATTGCCTCTTCCTGAGACACACCTTCTTTACTGATAGTCTTCTCAAACGGATACAGATTAACAACAACAAGGTCTATTGTGCCTATCCCCAGATCCTCTATCTGCTTCATGTGACTTTTGTTATCCCTTACGGCAAGCAGACCACCATGAATCTTTGGGTGGAGTGTCTTTACCCTGCCATCCATTATCTCCGGAAAACCCGTATATTCTGATACGTCAGTCACGTCTACACCATTTTCCCTGATAGATTTAGCAGTACCGCCGGTTGACAGAATCTTAACGCCAAGGCCTGCCAGGCCTTTAGCAAGTTCGATTATCCCTGTCTTGTCAGAAACACTTATCAGAGCGGTTTTTACCTTTGCCATAAATAACTCCCTTTCATTGCTGATTCCTTAGATTATTCAGTGTCGATATATATGCATAACTGCGATCCATACCGCAAGTTCTTTCTATAAACTCTTCCTATACTACACTTTCTCGCGCAACTAAACATATTAAAAAATAGAAAAAATGCTACCAAAACAGACATATTATGTCAAAACAATAAGCTTAATAATTTTGCTTGCTAGAGATAAACATGTTTGATAGTATCGAATTTCCCTTCTCGCCGCTTGATATACTCAGGATCTGTGACGGAAATAGCGTGTTACGCTATTGGTTATGTTAAAAGGCTATTCACACCATGATGTTAATTTTAACAATGCAAGTTTACCAGGCAATTCCGGTTATTGGTCGATATTGTCATAAATTTGAATAAAGGTGAAAATTATGAAAAAGAAGTACATATATTTCTTCGGTAGCAAAAGTGCTGATGGCAACGCCAAGATGAAGGATCTACTCGGAGGCAAGGGCGCGAACCTTGCAGAGATGGCCAATCTCGGATTCCCTGTACCTTCCGGGTTTACCATAACAACTCAGGCATGCAATGAATATAATAACAATAACAAAAAGTACCCTGCAGGACTTCAAAGTGAAATTGACAGAAATCTCTCCCGCCTTGAGCGTGAAATGGGCGCTAAATTGGGAGACGCAAAGAACCCCTTGTTAGTGTCAGTAAGAAGCGGTGCCGCTGCTTCCATGCCGGGAATGATGGATACGGTTCTAAACTTAGGATTGAACCCTGATTCTATACAGGGCCTAATTCACAAAACAAATAATAAAAGGTTTCCATGGGATGCATACAGACGATTCGTAAATATGTTTGGCAATGTTGTGATGGGTATGAAGCATCATGATTTCGAAGAGATACTTGACCGACACAAAGAGAAGGCAAATGTAGAAAATGACACAGACCTTAATGCAGAGCAATTGAAGGAGATCTGTAAAGATTTCATTGCTATTTACAAAAAGAAGACCGGTACAAATTTCCCAACAGACCCTAAAGAACAATTGCGTAAAGCGATTGTTGCTGTTTTTGCTTCCTGGAATAATCCAAGAGCAGTAAAGTACAGGAAAATATACGAAATCAGTGGCCTAATGGGAACAGCAGTAAATATACAGGCCATGGTATATGGAAATACCGGTAACAACTCCGCGACAGGCGTGTGCTTTACCAGGAACCCATCTACCGGCGAAAACAAATTCTATGGAGAGTTTCTACTGAACGCACAGGGTGAGGACGTCGTAGCAGGTATACGAACGCCGGAACCAATAAGCGATCTGGCAAAAGAGTTACCCGTAGCATATAAGAAATTAATAACGATTAAAAACAAATTGGAGAAACATTACACAGACCTGCAGGACATGGAGTTTACGGTACAAGAAGGAAAGCTCTATATGCTCCAGACGCGAAATGGGAAACGAACAACACAGGCGGCAGTAAAGATAGCAGTAGATATGGTAAAGGAGAAGCTTATCGACAAAGAAACTGCTATCAACAGGATAGACCCAAACCAATTGGATCAGCTACTGCACCCGACATTTGATCCGAAAGCAAAACGAGATGTTATTGCGTCAGGCCTACCGGCATCACCGGGAGCAGCTTGCGGTAAAGTAACATTCCACGCCGACGAGGCAGAAGTATTAGCGGCAAAACATGAGAAAGTCATACTGGTAAGAATAGAGACCTCGCCCGAAGACATTGGAGGCATGCATGTTGCGCAAGGTATACTTACAACCAAGGGAGGTATGACATCACACGCTGCCGTAGTTGCCAGAGGAATGGGAACCTGCTGCGTGGCTGGATGCGGAAGCATTCAGATCGATTATGAAAAAGAAGAATTTGTTGTAGGTGAAAAAACTATCAAAAAAGGTGATTACATCTCTCTGGATGGATCGCAGGGTGAAGTCATACTTGGAAAAGTACCTACAGTAGAACCGACACTCAGTGGGGATTTCAGCAAACTCATGAAATGGGCTGATGAGGCTCGCAGACTTAAGGTCAGAACAAATGCGGATACACCTGAAGACGCGAAGAGGGCTAGAGACTTTGGCGCCGAAGGTATAGGACTGTGCCGCACAGAACATATGTTCTTTGGAGAAGATCGTATTGATTACGTCAGGCAGATGATACTTACAGCAGGAAACGCTACCACTTTGCAAGTGTCTGTTACTGAGATGGAAACAGAACTTGTAAAAGCGCCAAAGAGAAAACAATCATCGTTGAATAAGAAGATAAAACATATAAGAACAAAACTGAATGCATCACAGAAGTTATATAAGGGGGCACTGAATAAGTTATTGCCTATGCAAAGAAGTGATTTCTCGAAAATCTTTAAAGTCATGAACGGTTTTCCCGTAACTATTAGACTTCTCGATCCACCATTACACGAATTCCTGCCAAAGGAAAAACATTTACAAGTTGTACTTGCAAAAAAAATGGGTATGACCTTTAAAGAGGTCAAAGACAGGGTTAACAGCCTCCATGAAAGCAATCCAATGTTGGGACTAAGAGGATGTCGCCTGGGTATTATCTACCCTGAAATTTATCAGATGCAGGTGAAGGCTATAATTGAAGCGGTATGTGCTGTAAAGAAGAAGGGTATCAAAGTGATACCAGAGATAATGATCCCACTTGTAGGCACGGATGAAGAAATGAAGGTCCTCAAAGATGATGTTAAAATAATTGCAAGTGAAGTATTAGAAAAAAAGGGTGTTAAAATAAGTTATAAGATCGGCACAATGATAGAGATACCAAGAGCGGCTTTAACTGCTGATCGTATAGCTAAGCACGCTGAGTTTTTCTCTTTTGGTACTAACGATTTAACCCAGATGACATTTGGGTATAGCCGTGACGATGTCGGATCTTTTGTACCTCAGTATGCCGAACGCGGAATATTGGAAAAGGACCCTTTCCAAGTCCTCGATCAGGATGGTGTAGGACAGCTGGTTACTACCGGTATCAAGAAAGGCCGACAAGTGAGGCCGGATCTTAAGATAGGAATTTGTGGCGAACATGGAGGAGAACCGTCTTCAATACAATTTTGTCACAGGAACGGTATGGACTATGTAAGCTGTTCACCATTCAGGGTACCTATCGCACGATTATCAGCTGCTCAAGCAGCAATAAAGGGCAAAATATAGATGAATAGTTTCAATACTGATAAGTACAAGAAACCACCTCAACTGACAAAAACAAATTTCTTCCTGAAAGCCATTAATTTTATTAAGGAAAGTCTTGTATGGTACTTTTATGAAAAAGATACTCTTGAGGTTAAAATAAAACAGAAGGACAGTCAATTAGAAGACCTGAAGTCACAATTAAATATTGTGAATCATATGTATGAAGAGGGAAGAAACCTTTTGAAGGAGCAGAAAAGGGATCTCGAAGAGATGTTGAAAGTGGAGCGTAAAGGCGCAAACATCCCTTCTCTGTTACCGTTAGATAGAAAGCAAGCAAAGATATCTCAAAGATCTAAAATAAAGATTAATAAACTGAAGGCAAAGATAGAGAGACTGACAAAAGCAGGTATACCTACCACACTGGAAGGGTATTATGAAATAGGTCTTACCTCCTTTTACAATGACCAGATTGATGAAGCGATTAAACAATGGGAGACAGTAATAAAGCTGGATAAGCACAACATAAATACTAATCATAATCTTGGAATCGCTTATTACAAAATTGGGAGGTATGATGAAGCTATTTCTACATTATGTACAATTGTAAATAGTAATCCTAAAGACTACACTCCCTATTATTGCCTGGGGCTCGCTTATAACAAAAAACAGAATTTTGTATCCGCAATCTCTGAATTCAAAAAAGCACTGTCTTTTGACCCCAACGAGGTAGCCATTTACTACAACCTTGGCCTGGCTTATGATCATAATGAGGAAGTGGATGAAGCAATTTATACCTACAATAAAGTAATTGAACTTAATGCTAAACATCTCGATGCTATTTTTAATCTTGGCGTCCTTTATAGAAAAAAAGAATTATTTGATAAAGCAATTACTGAATTCAAAAATGTAATTAGCGCTAATACATCTAATGTGGAAGCACACTATCATCTAGGGTGCTGTTACGAAGAGAAAGGATCGACTGCAAGCGCTAAGAAAGAATTTGTAAATGCCCTTAAATCAGACCCGCAACACATTCCTTCGTTCTACAGTCTAGGTATTATTTATATGAAAAATGAAGCCTGTGATGATGCTGCTTCAAATTTCAAGGCCATCCTGGAAATTGACCCTGATAATCATAATGCACATTACAATATGGGGCTTCTTTATTATAAGGAAGAGAAATTCGATGATGCGATTACCGAATTTAAAGAAGCGTTAGATAAGAGAAATGACAACGCGGATATCTATTACAATATGGGACTCGCTTATTTTAAAAAGAAATTTTTTGAAGACGCAATTTCAGCTTTTAAAAATACGCTTAATACCAGAAGCAAACATGTAGATGCCTTACACGAACTGGGCAATTCGTATAATAGTATTGGAAATTACGAAAAAGCGATTTCTCTGTTTAATAAGGTTTTAACACTGAGCCCTGATAATGCAACGTGTTACTTCAACCTGGGCAATGCTTACCGGGCAGATAAAAAACGAAATGAGGCACACTCTGCTTACAAAAAGGCGATAGAAATTAATTCTAACTATGCTGAAGCATGGAATGCTATCGGGATCATAAATAGAGCAAGAGGGAATCATGATGATGCTGTTCACGCGCACAAAAAAGCACTGGAAATTAATTCGTCTTACGCTGAGGCACATAAAAATCTAGGTATTTTGTGTGATGACAACGGAGAGCTGGATGACGCAATTATCCATTATAATGAAGCCACTAAACTCAGATCTGATTATGACGAAGCATACAATAATCTTGGAGTCGTATATTCCAAACAAGGCAACACCGACAAGGCAATAGCATTTTATAAAGCTGCTCTGGATTTAAATCCGAATTATGCGGAAGCGTATAATAATCGTGGAGTAGCGTACGACAGTAAAAACATGCTGAACGAAGCTATAGAACAGTATGAAATGGCAATTGAAAACAACGCAGAATATGCTGAGGCATATAACAATCTCGGCACTACATACGCAAAAAAGATAATGCTCACTCAGGCAATCACACAATACAAAAAAGCTATCAGAATTAATCCTGAATACGCTGAGGCACACTTTAATCTCGGCATCGCCTATAACAAGAAGAAGATGTATGACAATGCAATTACATCATTCAGAAAAACCATAGAATTAAATCCTGATGATGAAGCCGCTCATTACAATCTCGGTATAGTTTACAGCAAAAAGCGAATGTACGATGACGCGATACTTGAATACAAGAAAGTGATTGAGTCTAATCCAAACCTGCCAGATGTTCACTATAATTTAGGAGTAGTATACCGTGAAAAGGGAATGCATCTTCAGGCGAAGAGAGAAGTTTCATTGTATAAAAAACTCAATAGCCGTAAATAAATCGCCCGAAGCCATCCCATAAAAAAAGCGCCTCCTCGTTTTACGCGAAGGCGCTTTTCACTACTTATAACAGTCACTTTTCGAAATTACACTAGAAAAACATCTGCAGCTACTTCTTCTCTTTGTAATCCTTGATTGCCGCTTCAATAGCTTCCTGAGCCAGAACGGAACAGTGCATCTTATTTGGCGGTAAGCCGTCCAGTGCCTCAGCTACTGCTTCGTTTGTAACCTCCAGGGCTTCATCCAGAGTCTTGCCCACAATCATTTCAGTAGACATACTACTTGTTGCAATTGCCGCCCCGCAACCAAAGGTCTTAAACTTTGCCTCTACAATTTTATCATCTTCTACCTTCAGGTACAATCTCATCACATCACCACAGGCAGGATTACCCACAGTCCCAACGGCATCTGCATCCTTTATATCACCCATATTTCTGGGTTCCATAAAATGGTCCATCACCTTTTCACTGTATGGTCCATTCATATCTTCAGACATAAATCAAACTCCTTTCAACTTTAAAAATACGGAGGGTTTAACTATTTCTAGTATATCCATCCCATCCGACTGAATCAACTATTCAGACAGATTCTCCGGACGACTTCCACATCGCTTGCAAAGAAATCACAAACTGTATAAAGAAACCAATTACCGTAAAAACACCTCCAATAAATACGGCAATTGCAAAGACTGGTATTCGTTTTGTTAACCACCAGGAAAACACATCCATCAACAAGGATCCAAAAGGGAAGATCAATAAGATCATTTTAAGTTTATCATTAATCGGCGTAAACAAAAAAATTATTCCACTTAAGGCGAAAATCACACCGATACTGATCATATGGATATGACTAAGCGTTATAAGCCTGGGTATTGATATCCCATTATTTATCCTTGTAAAAACAGCACTGACAGTTGATAACTTATCAAACGGTGCAAACGCCGCATCCCCGCCGGCAGTGTGACAAAGCAGACAATTCTTCAGTATTATGCTTTTTGCTTCAATAGACTTCTCTTTTTCGGCGCCGCCCTTTGCCCAATTAATCAGGCTATTTCTTTCGTACTCATTTTCAAGATGCTCCCTCATAGTACCATTGAGTTTAGACTCGACAAGCAAAACGTCCGGTTGGCCATGATAAGTCAAAACTATGTCTTGAAGTGAGAACCCGGCGATTCCGTCAGCCCTGTTGTATGTAAAAAAAACATTTAACTGTGAAAAGACAAACCCTACTCCCATACAAATCAGGAAAAGAGTACACAACAACTTTCCACTCACAGGTAATGTATTCAGCCGGAATTCACGCAATCTAATCATTCAAAACTTTCAAGGCTCTTTCTAACAATGAATAGATTTCCCGGAATCAAGTTTATGACTCTTCATAATTCTATTCTCAAATGTAACATATTCATCATAGCCGGCATCAGCTGCAAGCGTTGTTGCCTTATCAAAATCTCTACCCACATCATCGGGAGTATGAGCATCAGAACCAAAGACTATAGGTATATCGAAGCTCTTATAAACCTTTAGTATTTCATACGAAGGATAAATCTCATGCACCGGTTTTCTCAAACCAGATGTATTAATCTCTACCGCAACTCCGCACTCTTTAAACACCCTTGCTGTGTCCTCTAGATCCTCCAGTAGTTCGTGACTCGGTCTGTTACCAAACTTCTTTACGAGATCACAATGTCCGATTATATCAAAAAGCAGAGTACGGGCAGATCTACGTAGTAATTCGAAATACTCCTTATATACTAAATCAACATCCTTATTATCCCATTTCTTACGCTCTCCCGGATGGTCGAAAGCCCACTCTCCAATGTAATGCACTGAGCCGGTAACATAATCAAAATCATGCTTTGTTAAGAGCGCCTTGGTATAAGACTCAGTATCAGGAGTATAGTCTGCTTCTACTCCTAACTTAATTCTAATCTCCTGAAATGACTTACGTAATTCCATAACATCATTTACATAATCAGGAAGTTCATTAAGTGCCATTGCGAGTCCCAACTCCTTACCACTGTCACCACGTAAAGGCAAATGGTCATTAAAACCTATTTCATCAAGTCCGCAATTTATTGCAGCCCTTACATAATCGGCTGCTTCTCCATCTGCATGGCCGCATCTATTTGTATGTATGTGATAATCTATCACTAATTAGTCCTTTTTTACTCTAATCAAGAATCATATCTTGAGTCTGTTATGACAGAACAGCTTCAGTTGCAGGTAGTTACGCCACGTCTCCTGCATCTACGTCTCCTATATATTGCACGTTAACAGGTCCAGATTAATATTTAATTTTACCTGTGTAACAAGGTAATAACAATAAGAAAATAAGATCCTCTCTCAATTTGCTGATTAAGACAAAAGTCACTATTGGGAGCGAAACGACCATTTGCAGTTGCTTGTAATTGGCTTTGGTATTCTTATGATATTTATGATAGATTGCCTGTTCGGAAAAATACAGTTGCAACACTTCTAAATTTGATAAACAGAGCAAAGCTAAAAGTTATAAATGAAAAAAACAACTCAATTAAAACAGATGATTTTGAGCACGCAACTGGAGTTTCTTATGGAAGCTCATAGTGGCATGTCTGCCAAAATAGTTGAAGAAGCTGGATTTAAGGGAATTTGGGGCAGTGGTCTTTCAATCTCCGGTTCTTTAGGTGTTCGGGATAATAACGAAGCAAGCTGGACACAGATTCTAGACGTCTTAGAATTTATGAGTGATGCCACCACGATCCCCATTCTCATGGATGGAGATACCGGGTATGGCAACTTTAACAATATGCGCCGCCTGGTTAAAAAGCTGGAACAGAGAGATGTTGCAGGGGTCTGCATCGAAGATAAGATCTTCCCAAAAACAAACAGCTTTCTCCGTGATGGGGCCCAACCTTTAGCTAATATCGAAGAGTTTTGTGGAAAAATAAAGGCGGGCAAGGACATTCAGAAGGACGATGACTTTGTCATTGTCGCTCGTGTAGAGGCCTTTATCGCGGGATGGGGGCTAAAAGAAGCATTGAAGCGTGCGGAAGCGTATCGCCAGGCTGGAGCAGATGCAATCCTGATGCACAGCAAATTATCCAATGCATGTGAAATCTTTGATTTCATGAATGAGTGGGAAAACCGTTCTCCAATCGCTATTGTTCCAACCAAGTATTACACGACACCTACCGAGGAGTTCAGAAAACATAATATTTCACTAGCCATCTGGGGAAATCACATTTTCCGTGGTTCCATTCTAAAGATGCAGGAAATTGCCCAACAAATCAACCAGGAACAGAACCTGCTCAACGTTGAAGATTCTATTGTCCCGGTCAAAGAGATCTTTCGTCTTCAAGATGATAAGGAGCTGGCGATGGCAGAGGAGCACTACTTAAGTCCGAAAACTGGAAGCCAAAGATGTGCCATCATTCTTGCGTCTACTCGCGGAGACCAGCTGGGAGCACTCACGGAATCTATTCCCAAAACCATGATTAAGATCGGTAAAAAGAGTATCCTGGAACGAGCAGTAGAACATCTTAATGAACATCATATAAAAGATATTATGGTAGTCGCCGGATACAAGAAAGAAAAAATCAATCTCCCCAACTTAAATATTATTGCAAATGATGACTACGAAACAACTGGAGAAATGGTATCCCTCACCAAAGCGATTGATACTACTCAGGGCGAGTGCGTTATTTTATTTGGCGATGTTCTCTTCAAAAAATACGTTCTTACCATCATGTTGGATGATCCGGCAGACATTGTCATTATTGTGGATTCCGTATTCTCTCTTGAAAAACAATACCAGTCTGATTTCGTTCATGTATGCCCTATGGAGGGCAAATCACTCTTTCCCGAAGCCAACTACTATCTGGACAAAATCACTTATGATCAACCGGATACGGAATACTACGGAGAGTGGCCTGGCATGATGAAGTTGACAGTCAAAGGTGTAATAATCGTAAAAGCTTTTATTCATGAGTTCCGAAATAAAACGGAGTTCAAGAAGATGGATATTCGTGACATGCTCAACCAATTAGTTAAGCGTGGAAACAAGATTAAAATTCAGACGATCTCAGGACACAGAATTGATGTAAACAACATTGATGACTTTTCTTTGGCCGGTGAGTTTTAAATACGCAGCCTGAAGTCCTCACGAAAGTGAGGGCATATTATATAACTGAATTTACTATATCATCTACAGCAGC
>CAXMPV010000008.1:0-18735 GCA_964195175.1 uncultured Thermodesulfobacteriota bacterium
GCTTCTCTCCAACTAATTGGAAGATAAACCAGAAATGTAAAGTAAACTTATGCAACTTTTAGCAAAGAGGTTCTAACTTCGTCCAATAAACAGCCCTATTCCGTAGAGTTAGAAAAATGGGCATGATAACTTGCTCACCATGCCACTCAATAATCTTGGTCACATGACCTGTCCCCGTTGTTTGTACCACTTTTAAAGTTAGAGTTTGTTCTACCAACAACACACATCTCACCAGTAATATCTCTCTGTATCCTGATGCTTAAGTTTCCTTTAGCAATATTAATTCACCACTCTAATAAACCTTAAGTTTTAAACAGAAAGAGAAAAGTGGTTGGTATAATCGCAATAAGTTAATTTGAACGTGGTACAGGCGATTCTAGACGTGATTGCGTGCGCTTGGTGGGCGTACTCAACACTGGTTTTTTTTGTTGATAAATTAAATTTATTATCTGATAATGTGATACTATAGTTGTTATTCTTTTTCATTGGTGAATGGGAATAATGAACCGGAGGACACAAGTTGCCGCTTATGTCTTTCTTTTTTTATTTATAAAACTACAATATACAAATTCAAAAAAAAGCACAGAGGTGTTACACCTACTTTTAATATATAATGTTCTCTGATCTGTTTGTAATTTTTTAAGAATTAACTTAAAAATGTTTTTAGGTTGTAAAGGAATTATGAAACAATGACAAGTCTTGCTCATATACTTGAAGAATCATTGAATGAAATTTATATATTTGATGCCAAAACCCTTCGATTTATTCAGGCCAGCAAAGGCGCAAGGTTGAATCTAGGATATACTATGGAGGAGCTTAGTTGCTTAACTCCACTGGACTTAAAACAGGAGCTTACGTCAGAGTATTTTGAAAAACTACTTAAGCCTCTCCATAAAGATAAAAAGCAGAAAATACAGTTTGAAACTGTCCATCGAAGGAAGGACGGTTCTTTATATGATATCGAGGTTCACCTTCAGATTTCTACTTTTCAAACTATCCCTGTCTTTTTCTCTATTATACTTGATATTACTGAGCGCAAGCAGACGGAAGATAAAATGCGTAAATTCTCTCATGCCATCAATCACAGTTCTGCTCTGATTGTGATTACAGACACCAATGGCAGAATAGAGTATGTAAATCCCAAGTTCACACAAACAACAGGTTATACTTCTGAAGAAGTAATGGGGAAACCCTTAAGCGTTTTAAAGTCTGGTAAAACAACCCCAGAAGTATATAAAAATTTATGGGAGACTATTACCTCAGGCAATGAATGGAGGGGGGAATTTTGTAATAAGAAGAAGAATGGAGAACTTTATTTTGAATTTGCATCAATTTCACCTGTTAAAGACGATAATGGTGTAATTATGAATTACATTGCGGTAAAAGATGATATCACCGAGCGAAAAAAGATGGAAGAGGAATTGATGTCTGTACGTGAAAATTTACAAAAACAGGCAAACCATGACAATCTTACAGGTTTGCTTAATCGCCACTATATGTCAGAAATCCTTGATAAGGAATTTTCCCGTGCACTAAGATACCAAACCGATTTATCCTGTCTTCTACTTGACCTGGATTATTTCAAAGACATAAATGATACCTTTGGACATCCCTTTGGTGATATGGTATTACGTGAATTTTCTGATTGTTTAAGACAAAACACACGAAAAGCTGATATTACTTTTCGATATGGTGGAGAGGAATTCATGTTACTTCTTCCAAATACCAGTATTGACGGAGCACGAGATGTAGCTGAGAAAATTCGAGCTTCATGTGACAAAAAGCGGTATGAAGAAGGTAAAAATTCAACAACTGTAACCGTTAGTATAGGTATTGCATCTGTAAAAGAGCATCAACTACTGGAGTATAAAGCGCTTCTGGCACTTGCAGATAAGGCTCTTTACCGGTCTAAGGCTGAAGGAAGAAACAGAGTTACAGTTTACATGAAGGATACTTCCGGACAGTCTTCAGGCGAGAAAACCAGTGAAGAGAATAACTTCAGATATCTGAAGGACAAACTTTCATTAATGTTAGAAAAAACAAAGAAATCATCTACAGAATCTTTAGAGCTATTAACCCGTGATATGGCTGGTGAGGAACACAAGCACCGTAATCACGATTTAAAGAGATACATTAGACTCATTGGTGCAAAACTCGCCCTTCCACCCACTATTATTGAAACTTTTACACGTACGGCAAATTTTCACGACAACTTCAAGATTCTCATGGGAAAGTCGTTTATTGATAGAAACAAAGTGTTGAGCAGAGATGAAAAGGTTGAGATTGAAGCCCATCCGTTTATGTTATCAGAACTGACCGAATTGTTCGATTTTTATACCAATGAAAAATCGATACTTCTGCATCACCATGAGAACTTTGATGGAACCGGTTATCCCGGTGGGCTTAAAGAAAATGAAATTCCTCTTGGAGCTCGAATATTTGCTATAACAGATGCAATCACGTCTATGTTATCCGAACGGCAATACAGGTCGAAACTATCTCCGGAGGAAATGGTCGAAGAGCTTGCTGATAAGGCCGGCACACAGTTTGACCCATCTCTGGTATCTCTGTTTATTGATATCATTGAGTCACAAAAACTTTTTCCTGTGCCAGTTGAAGTTTTAGAAAAAGCACGTGAAAAGATTCTGGTTCGTAAACACTCATAAGCGTTAACCTCATTAACATTTTCATTGTTTTGTCTTAATTTGTTTAATAATTTTGTTTATCAAAAAAGTTCAGACTTTAAAGAGGTTGTCACCTGGCTCTTATTATATATCAATAAAATACATCCCTTAAAATCAAAGAAAAAGCAAGCTAAAACAATCCAGTGTTGGTAAATTATTGTGAATATTAGTATTGTATAAGTTTTGGCAAACGACAGGTATTTCACTTACTTTTTATATCAAATAAAGTTTGAATTTTTGTTCTCTCTCCGCGTCCTTTCAAAAGCTCTATTGGTTCAATTTCTCCATTACAGTGAAAGTACTCCGGACTATGTTGTCGCGTCTTTGCCTTTCCGTGTTCCTTTTGTTTTATACTAAATATTTGATTGCACTTTTTGCATATATACATTGTTCATCCTTGCATTACTGTTTTTCTATTGTAGTAGAATTGTAGTCAAAACGTAGTAGATTCCAGCGAAATCACCAAAACACCACAGGACTCAACAGGAAAAGAATAAAGTCATAAACTATAGTCAGTTAGTGTGATAGCGACATAACTAACACTGAATCAAGCAGTTATGAAATTAGTAAAAAATGCCTTGCCCTCATTCGACAAGCAAGGGGTCACTGGTTCGAGTCCAGTATCGCTCATATTGATATATAAGGACTTAGGACTACTGGTTAGTGTTGTAAAAATAAATTGTGACAAAATTGTGACATAGCTAATTAGAAAAAGGCACAAGCAGTCAATCTGCTGTGCCCTTTTTTTATTGTATAAAAACTTTATATATTTCAATGCAAACTGCTGGTTAATTAATGTAGTTTGGTGCAAGCAATATAAAATGTTACTAGATTTGTTTCCACTCAATACTGTAGTTTTTCCGCATCAGAAACTCTCACTTCGTATATTTGAACCAAGATATATCAATCTGATAGAAACATGTCATAGGGAGGAGCGTTCTTTTGGTGTATCTCTTATTAGAGAGGGCAAAGAGGTAGGCGCACCTGCAATATCATTTGAAATTGGAACTTCTGTAGTAATTAGAGAGTTTGTCAAAGTATCTGATAATTTATTCAACATAATAGTTCAAGGTGAAAGACGATTCAGGACAAAACACATTATGCATGAACAACCACATATACTGTTGGAAATAGAATGGCTGGACAGCAAGATTCCGAATTATTCTGGTGATTACTCCATATTGCGTAACATAATTTCCGATTTTGTAGAAGACAAGAGTGGAATTCCGAAAGATAACAATGAACTTTTTGGTCTGTTGGGTGAACTGATAGCATCATTTCCGGGAGAGAAGCAGAGAATACTGGAATTGTCTGATGAGAAAGTTATACCTGCCTTAACAAGGCTTTTGGAGTCTATTTGGTTACAGTAAGGAAACTAAATAAAAAATTGTTGTAAAATAGATTTTTTAAAAGATAATAGGATTTAAATTATTGTATTACAAAGGTGTTAACATTCTGGTAAATAAAATTAACAATATTGTGGCTAGGTAGTGGTCTTATATATTGTTATATATTTCTAAACGTGTTATTTGAACATAATTATCATGGAATGCCCATGAGATAGGAGTATAAGGCGGTGTCTGATCTGATTATTGAAAAGATTTCTGAGCTGAAGAAGAAAAATAATGCCGTTATCCTGGCACACAATTACCAACGTGGTGAGATTCAGGATGTTGCAGATTTTGTTGGTGACTCCCTGGGATTGTCTCAGCAGGCGGCAAAAACAGATGCAGACCTAATAGTCTTTTGCGGTGTTCATTTTATGGCGGAAACTGCAGCTCTGTTGTCTCCAGATAAGACCGTCATTATGCCGGATGAACATGCAGGATGTCCGATGGCGTCGATGATCACAGCGAGGGAATTAAGAGCAAAAAAGAAGCTCTATCCAAATGCCAAAGTGGTATGTTACGTAAATACCACGGCTGCCGTTAAAGCAGAAAGCGATATATGTTGTACATCATCAAATGCAGTGAAGATCGTATCCTCTATCCCCGAAGATCAGGAGATAATATTTGTTCCTGACAAGAGTCTCGGCGCATATGTCTCATCATGCCTGGATAGGGAGATGATGTATTGGGAGGGCTATTGTCCAACTCATCACAGGATTCTTGCCGAACAGATAGTCAAAATGAAATCAGAGCATCCAGAGGCAGAGGTAGTAGTCCACCCTGAGTGTACTCCTGATGTGATTGCGCTTGCAGACCATGTTGCAAGTACTACTGGTATTTTAAAATATGTAAACAGTAGTAATTCGAAGGAGTTTGCCATAGGGACTGAGATAGGGATTTTGCATAGGATGAAGAAAGAGAATCCTGATAAGACCTTTATGCCTGTTACGCCCTTGTCGGATTGTCCAAATATGAAATTAAATACATTGGAAAAGCTATTATGGTCTCTGGAAGATATTCAGTTTGTGGTTACTGTTCCGGAAGAGATAGCGGTTGAGGCAAGAAAAGCGATTCAGGGAATGTTGGAACTGTCATGAACGTAGAAGCAGTGGCGTGGATTACTCCGAGCTCTTTAAGGAAACAGATATTCTTTTAAATATTTTCCGGTGTAAGAATTTTTTAATTTAGTAATATTTTCCGGTATACCACTGCCTAATACATATCCACCTCCTTTTCCGCCTTCAGGCCCGAGGTCGACGATATGATCTGCACATTTTAAAATATCGAGATTGTGCTCAATGACGATCACGGAGTGCCCGTTGTTAATCAGCTTCTGGAAACAGTCAAGTAGCTTTCTAATATCATCAAAATGTAGGCCAGTTGTTGGTTCGTCAAAAATGAAAAGCATCTTTTCTCGCTTTCCTTTTGCCATATAAGTTGCCAGCTTCAATCGTTGCGCCTCTCCTCCTGAGAGCGTTGTTGCCGGTTGTCCCAATCTCAAATATCCCAGACCTGTATCCGAAAGATACTTCAGGCCCTTTTGAATATTTGAAGATGACCTTGATAAACTGCTGTTCATTTCTGATGTCAGCGATTGTTTGTTTCGTGTGGAAAAGAATACGATTGCCTCGCTTACCGTCATTTGCAGGACTTCGTGAATATTTTTATCTTTATAACAAACTTCCAGAACATCCTTCCTGAAACGTTTACCGTGACACTGATCACATGTAACGTAAACATCGGCAAGGAATTGCATATCCACCTTTATATAACCACAGCCCTCACAATAATCACACCGGCCACCTTTAACATTAAAAGAAAAAGAGCCTTGAGTATAACCATGCAGTCTGGCTTCTCTCGTAGCGGCAAAAATTTTTCTTATATAATCGAATACCTTTACATAGGTAATCGGATTTGATCTTGGAGTTCTGCCGATAGGTGATTGATCTACCATGATTACATCGTCTATGTGTCCGTTGATGTTTAGGCTTTTGTGACTTCCTACATGGCCTGGATAAATTCCAAACTTTCTTTTAAGGGCACCGTATAGAGTGTCCTGGATAAGCGTGCTTTTGCCAGAACCTGATACACCGGTTACACAGGTGAACACATTGAGAGGGAATTTTACGTCAATGTTTTTCAGGTTGTTTTCAGATGCGCCGGTAATTTCAATATGATTTTGTGTAATTTTTCTTCGTGTTGGAGGTAGTTCAATTCGTTTTTTACCCTTCAAATACTGACCGGTTAATGAACCGTTTCGAGAGGATATTTTTTTGACATCTCCGGAATAGACCACGTTACCACCTTTTTCACCTGCTCCCGGACCAATGTCTATAAGATAGTCTGCAGAATTAATTACATCCCTATCATGCTCAACAACAACTACGGTGTTTCCAATGTCCCTGAGTCGTACCAGAATATCGATAAGACGTTTCGTGTCTCTCGGGTGCAGACCAATACTTGGCTCATCCAGAATATATAATGTATTGACAAGCGATGAACCGAGTGAAGTGGTTAGATTAACTCTCTGCGCCTCTCCTCCTGACAGTGTCCTTGTCATTCTGTCCAGTGTCAAATATTCCAAGCCAACCTTAACCATATAACCGAGCCTTTTTTTTATCTCCAGTAGTAGTATCTTGCCGACTTCTTCTTCGTATTTAGAGAGCTTTATTTTTTCGAAAAAGCTATATACATCGTCAATTGACATACTACATACGTCTGTAATATTTTTTTGATCTATTTCCACGTTATGGGCTGACGGGTCAAGCCTGGTACCATTGCATTCATTACATATGGTATAGCAGCGATATTTACTGAGTAACACCCTGACGTGCATCTTATATTTCTTCCCTTCAAGCAGATCAAAAAATTCTCCGATACCACAGAAATCTGCTGTTCCTTTATTGATTAATGCTAACTGGGCCTTAGTTAATTTGTTGAAAGGTATATCAAGTGGAATATTATGAGCTGGTGCACCTGCCTGTAACTCATCCAGCAATCCACTGTACGCCGGTGAGTTCCAGACTGCAATAGCTCCTTCATTAACTGTCTTTGATTTGTCAGGTACAACAAGGTCCATATCTATTTCTATAGTATGTCCGAATCCCTGACATTTTTTGCATGCTCCAAGGGGATTATTAAAGGAGAACAGGTGATGAGTGGGAGCCTTGTATTCTATATCACAACCGTTACAACGGAAGTGACTGCTGAATGAGATTGCACTCCATTCTGTATTGTTTATTGAGATCGTTTTCAGTTTTTTTTCTGTAAGTGATTTTCCTGAACGATTCCTCTTTTTGATAGAATCCTTTTTGCACTCTTTAATATCTTTACTTAAATATATAATGCTCAAATATCCGGAACCAAGTCTATAAGCGGTTTCAAGGCTATCTGTCAGACGTTTCTTAATCTTTTTTGCAACAACTAACCTATCTACTACTCCTGCAACAGACCTGAATTTGCGTATATCAAAGGAATCAGGCGTGGAAGAGATATCAATAATAGAGTTATCTGCAAGGATTCTGATTACACCTCGTTCCCTTAAAGCTGAAACCTGCATGTCGCTTGAGATCTTTTTGCTGATTCCAAGAGGAAATGTAACCATGGATTTGGTACTTTCCGGAAGAGAAAGTACATAGTCAGTGATCTGGAATATCGTATCGTTTTTAACAATCTCTCCGCATTTTGTACAGTAAGTCTTGCCTATACGGGCAAAAAGGAGTCGGAGATAGTCATTTATCTCGGTTGCAGTTCCGACAGTGGAACGCCGATTTTTTACAGGGTTTTTCTGCTCAATTGCGATTGCAGGAGGTATTCCCTCTATATGATCGACATCCGGTTTATCCACCCTTTCCAGGAATTGGCGGGCATAAGCAGAGAATGACTCAACATATCTCCTCTGTCCTTCAGCATACAGAGTGTCGAAAGCGAGGCTAGATTTACCGGATCCACTGACTCCGGTTATTACTGCCAGCTTACGTAAAGGAATCTCTATATCAATATTCTTAAGGTTATGTACCCTGATACCTCGTGCAATAATTGATTTTCTCATTTTGATTCGTATACTGAGGGAATTATCGTGAATTTTTAAATAATCAACTTTAAAACGCTAATGATCAGGCGCTTTAACTGATTTATCCATTCAACAGTGTGACATAATAAATGTCAATACTAATTAGCAATCTTAAATTAACCATATTGAATTGTGGCTATACTAGATTTTCACTTGTTTTCCATGATATGTTTTATTAGCATAAGAAAGTAATAATTCGGTGGCAAATTTTCACTATTTTTATGTTTAATGTGAGAAAAGATAAGAAAATATCAGTTGTATAAAGGCAATGACAAATTTATTTGTTCGAAGGCAACGATAAGATTTACTGAATAACGGATTTGTATATGATTGATAATAGAGATAATGAAGAAACCAGTATAGATTATCCTTGTGAATGGATCTACAAGGTTATTGGAAGTGATAAGGAGTCTGTACATAACGCAATTGCGAGTATAATACAAGGCAACAAATATCAGATTGACGATTCTAACAGCAGTAAATCTGGAAAATATTTAAGCTTTGATGTGACGGTTATGGTAGGAGATGAGGAGTATCGTAATAAAATCTATCAAGCTCTTAAGGGGCATGACGATATAAAATTTGTTTTTTGATACAATTTAATATGAAAATGGAGAAGTTGTTTTGCTTTTAGCTGAAAAAGAGCCTGTAAAAGTTCTAGAAAATTATTTTGGTTATACATCGTTTCTGTGGAAACAGGAAGAGATTATCATGCATGTTTTGGCGGAAAAACATGCGTTGGTAGTAGCGCCTACAGGTATTGGTAAGTCTCTGTGTTATCAAATACCGGCCATCATTAATGATGGCCTCACCGTGGTAATCTCTCCTCTTATTGCGCTGATGAAGGACCAGGTAGACGCATTGAAGAGACGGGGTATTGATGCGATATATATCAACTCTTCACTGGGACGGGAGAAGAGGGAAACAAGATATGCAGCGCTTAAGAACGGAAGTTACCGGATTATTTATGTTACTCCGGAACGTTTTCGTAAACCTGATTTTATTGAGGCTCTTTCCGGGCGTTGTATAAGCCTTCTTGCGATTGATGAAGCTCACTGTATAAGCGAATGGGGGCATGATTTCCGTCCGGATTATACGAGGATTCAGGAGGTTCGTCAGGTATTAGGTAATCCTGTTACCATTGCGCTTACTGCTACTGCCACTCCTGAGGTACAAAAGGATATCATTAAAACTCTCTGCCTTGAGTCGGGACAGGTGAAGATGTTTCACGGTGGGATAGACCGCCCTAATCTGCATTTACAGGTTGAAAAGGTATTCAGTAATGAAGAAAAATTGGAACATATTATTTCTATTGCGAAGAAATATGATGGCAATGGTATCGTCTATTTTACCCTGATCAAACAACTTAATGATTTCAGCGATCTGCTAAAGGGACAAGGGATTTCGCATCTGTGTTACCATGGTAGTCTTGAACGAGTACAGCGTTCTAAAGTACAGGAACAGTTTATGAGAGGGAAGAATACTCTCGTGTTGGCAACAAACGCATTTGGAATGGGTATTGACAAAGAAGATATTCGCTTTGTAACTCATGCTGATATACCGGGATCTATTGAATCTTATTACCAGGAAATTGGCCGTGCCGGTCGGGATGGCAACGATTCTCTGTGTACTCTGTTATACGATGAACACGATTTGCTGACACATATGAATTTTATCAAGTGGAGCAATCCGGATGCTGAATATTTTCAGCGGGTATATCATATCCTGGAAGAAAACATGGAAAAAATATCTGCGCTTGGCATGGAGTGGCTTAAGGAGAATATTCACTTCAGGAGCGGAACTGATTTCAGGCTGGAGACTGCCTTGAACATGTTTGATCGATACGGAGTAATTGATCTCAAGATTGAGCCGTTCAAGATCAAAATTATATCTGATATTCATCCTCAATTAATCGATCAAGATTATCTGGATACTAAGCTGAAACGTGATCAGCAAAAACTTTACACACTCGTACAATATACAAAGTATGAAGGTGATCGAAAGGCATTCATTCATGAGTATTTTGGTTTGCCGTACTGTAATAAAATAGGATCTGACAATGACTAATAATGATGTATTACGAAGGCTGCGATATGCACTGAATATTAAAGATTCAACTATGATTGAAATATTTAAGCTGTCTGGATATGAAATCGCCCGTTCCAATTTGATTAATCTCCTTAAAAAAGAAGAGGAAGAGGGGTATGTTGATTGTAGTGATGAAGTTACGGAACTATTTCTGGACGGGTTAATAATTCATAAAAGAGGAAAGAGAGAGATGGCGCCGGGTCATGTGGAAGCGCAGAGTACGCCTTTGACAAACAACGGTATTTTGAAGAAGCTGAGAATTGCACTGAAATTCAGAGATGATGAAATGCTCAGTACGTTAAAACTTGCAGGTATGAGTATTTCAAAATCAGAGTTATATGCGCTATTTAGAAAAGAAGGTGAGAGACATTATAAAGAGTGCGGCGACCAGTTACTCAGAAATTTTTTAAAGGGACTGACTACGCGTTTTCGAGATTGATGATTCCTTGAGAAAATCGTTCTGTATCGTCTCAGCCATCTGTTTCCAATTACTACATGAATTGAGAATTATATGTCAATCTTCATAGACACAGCAGATATTGAACAGGCAAAAGCGGCGCTAGAGACAGGTTGGGTACACGGAATTACTACTAACCCAATCCTGCTGTCAAATGCAGATTCTTCCGTCTCTGATATACTGCAGCAGCTTGCTGGGCTCAATATTGGTTTGCTATTTTACCAGCTTACTGCTACATGCAGGGATGAGATGCTTAAAGAAGCACAACTTGCAAAAGAGATTGCAGGGGATCAGCTGGTACTGAAACTTCCTCCGACGAAACAGGGATTTCAGATTATTCCACATCTTCCACCAGAGGTTACGTGTTGCGTTACGGCTATTTACAGTGCTGCACAGGCTGTAGTCGCCAGAGAGTCCGGTGTCAGGTACATAGCTGTTTATGTTAGCAGGGCTACAAAGTTGTTAGGTGACGGTCTATCACTCATTACAGAAATAAGCAGAATACTTCAGGGAAGCCAGACACAGCTACTTGCTGCAAGTCTCAAGTCACCGATGGAGGCAAGTTCGGCGATTCTGGCTGGCGCTGACCACTTAACCCTGCCTTTTGATGTCTTAAGTCAGTTGACATACCATGAATATTCAGAAGATGCGGTTAATAATTTCAATGAAAATGGTTCGGGTCTTCAGTTGTAAGATTTTTGCTTATTCAGATATGCCTCAACCGCTTCCTCCCACGGTCTCATTCGCATTCCGGTGATTGTGGTGAGCTTTTGACAGTTGAGGGTTGAATTCAGGGGAACCTTTGCGGGACGTTTATATTCAGATGACTTTATCTGGTTCAATTTAATTTTGTGGCCCATCGTTTCAAAAATATACTCTGCCAATTCATAACGTGAACAACTTCCGTCATTAGAGACATTGATAACACCTTCACTTCCCTGTTTTATTAATGTCAATAGTGCCTCGGCTAGATCTGGCGTATATGTCGGAGATCCTATCTCGTCGGTAACAATAGACAGCTCTTTATTGTGTTCTGCCAATTCAAGCATTTTTGCAGCGAAGTTGACTCCATTGTGCCCGAATAACCATGACGTCCTTACTATAAGGAAAGAATTAGAGTGGTTTCGAATATTTCTTTCGCCTTCAAGTTTTGTTCTGCCATATTCTGACAGTGGATTGGTTTGGTCTTCTTCTGTATATGGTTTGTTACCGTTTCCTTCGAATACAAAATCAGTGCTGATCTGAATAAGTCTGGCACCACACTTATTTGCAGCAGCAGTGATGTATTTTGGCCCGAGGGCATTAACGTTGAATGCCGTTTCTCTTTCGGTCTCGCATTTATCAACATTTGTGAAGGCTGCGCAATTAACAATGATGTCTGGCGTATGTGAGGTGATAAAGGCTGAAACATTATCTTCGAGTGTGATATCGAGTACTTCGTGCGGAGCCTCTATGACTTCCAGATTAGGGTCGAGTGAAGCCTTCCTGCTCTTAAGCAGATCAACAAGATCTGTTCCAAGCATTCCGCTTGATCCCGTGATAAGTATTTTCATTGTATTCAAATTGGTAAACGGAGTGAAATAATTTATGTGTCAAACTGTATTCTATATTGTTTTCTATACTCACCCTCTTTGTCAATGAGTTCATCATGTGATCCTGTCTCAACGATACAACCGTTTTTTAAGACGATGATTCGATCCGCATGGCGTATAGTGGAGAGACGATGTGCGATAACGAAGGTTGTCTTGTCTTTCATTAAATTGTCCAGCGCTTCCTGAACAAGCTTTTCAGATTCAGAATCTAGAGATGATGTTGCTTCGTCTAAAATTAAGATAGGTGCGTTTTTCAGTATTGCTCTGGCGATGGTTACTCTCTGTTTTTGTCCACCCGACAGTTTTACTCCTTGTTCTCCGACTACGGTATCATAACCTTTTGGAAGATTTATGATAAAATTATGAATATTAGCTGCTTTGGCTGCATCTTGTATCTCATCAATACTTGCGTCTCTCCTTCCGCACAGGATATTTTCTTTAAAACTTCTGTTGAATAGGAAGGTTTGCTGACTGACAATCGCAATTTGGTCCAGGAGTGAATCGCGTTTTATTAATCGAATATCTATGTTATCTATTTTAACACTTCCGTTTACCGGATCGTAAAAACGCGGAACAAGATCGAGTAACGTAGATTTGCCTGCACCGCTTTCTCCTACAATAGCAATAATCTGTCCCTTTTGTACGGTCAGGTTGATATCCTTGAGGACAGGAATGGTGTCGTATGCAAAGTTTACGTTATTGAATGTAATTCCTTTTCCGATTTCCTTCAAATCTATGGCATCAGGCTTATCTGTGATAGTAGGATGCTGATCCAGCAACTCGAAGACTCTGCTTGCACCAGCCAGCGATTCCTGTAGTTTTCCATAGCTTTTAGCCAGTTTCTTAATTGACGTAAGTATCAAAAATGCAGTAACGGTGACAAACCCTCCCAGTGAGCCTGGTGAAATTTTCTTAGTCGAAATAACATAACCTCCAATGATGATTATAGCGGCTAATCCAAGGGAGTAGATAAACTCTGTAGTGCTTGCATTCAATGCCTTTGCCTTAACCGTCTGCATCATTCTCTTAAAGAACCTTGAATTTATTGTTTTGAATTCTATGATTTCCTCATTTTCCATCTTGAATGCTTTTACCGTCCTTATTCCGGAAAACATCTCTCTCATTGCATCGGTCAGCTCTCCTAAATGCATTAAACTTCTTCTTCCATATTTTTTTATTTTGCGTCCAAATATCAAGACAGGTACAATTACAATCGGAAATAATACAAATGTAAACATTGAAAGTTTCCAGCTGAAATAGAATGCCAGTCCGAATCCGCATATCAAGCGCATAGGTTGAAGAAGAATACTATCAAACAGGATCGAAAGTCCAAATTGTGTTGCATTAATATCATTGGTAAGTCTGGAAATAAGTTCTCCACTCTTTCTGTTTTCAAAGTAATTCAGCGATTGTGGCAGGATATGTTCGCATAGATGATTCCGTATGTCCATAAGGACGCTCCACATGACATGGTTTTTCAGGTATGTTTGAAGATAATTAAAGGCAAAAATGAATGGAGCCATGATGGCTACTAGAATTCCTATGAAAGTGAATGAATTAAGTGAATTCTCAAATTTTGATATAAAAGTTGCTCCTTTTGCCCTGGAAAAAACTTTCCGTTTTATACTGGTTATTATATCTTTGGAATCGTTTTTCTTCTGAATGCTGTCTATTCCGGATGTCGACCTTGTTATCTCTCCCTGTATCAAGCGATCTATTACGGGTTTAATTAATGCTAATTGTGCACCAATGAACAGTGTGAAAAGCCCCATGCAAAGCAGGGTTAGGAAAACCATCTTCCAATGAGGTTTTGCGTACGAAAATAGTCTGCCACATTCTTTTATCGTGTTGTTGCCCTTAGTCATATAGCTATACTCTTTAACTGGTTATGCTTGTGAACTACTTACTGATTTGAAAAATGATGGTATCACACATAACTCTTTTGTCAATGAAAAGATTGAATCTTGAGTGGCGTTCTAAGCTCCAAATATTTGTTATTGACCTATCCAAAGCAGGGTAGATATAATCGCCTTATAATTTTGGAATTAGCTATCTTATACAATATAAAATAATTTTACTAAACAGATGAAAGTACAGATATTACATAAATATTTAATAACGGAGTTATTCAGGACATTCCTGCCTTCACTGCTATGTTTTGAATTTGTATTACTACTGGGGTTTTCCATACAATTGCTTCATAAAGGGCTTGATGTTCCAAGTCTCTTCGCAGTTTTGCCCTATATGGCGTTATACACTATGCCGCATGCTTTACCTACTTCACTGCTTACTGCGACTGTTATGTCATATGGGCGGTTGAGTGCTGATAACGAAATAACGGCAATCAAAGTAGCCGGTATACATCTTCACAACTTAGTTACACCAGTTATCATTGTGGGAGTATTTTTTAGTATATTGTCCTTATATCTTAATGCCGAGGTTTTGCCAAAATCGTACTTTAAGGTGAGGCAGCTTCAAGAAAAGGCTGTTAAACGAGTTCTTGCTACACACTTTATTACGGCTAAAAAGAAGATTGATTTTTACCCATATCAGATTTTTATAGGTGCTGTGGAAAGCAGCAATTTTAAAGACATAGCGGTTTTTGAATATGCCGATGACTTTATAGTTAGTGTGCTTTTGGCTGAGGAAGGCGAAATAGAGATAGATAACGATGGGTCCCAGGTGTTTCTGACATTAAGGCGTGGAGAATTTCTTAAACCTGATTCCGGTAACAGTGTTGATTCTCCTACAACGGGGAGTTTCGAGGAAGCGGTATTTAAGATTCCATTAAGAAAGAAAGTGATGCATTCAGCACTTAAATATACTACATTAACAGGCCTTCTTGAACAGAGAGGAGAAATTAATAATGAGTTAAGTAGTTTCGGCAAATTGCCAAAAGATCCTGAAAAAACTATGAAGCGTGCACAAAAAGGGATTTCGTTGATTAATGATAAGAAGGGCATAGTTGAAACAAAACTTCAAAAAGCTGAAAAGGATATAAAGAAATTAGGCAGAAAAATTTCAAAGCAGGAGGGGACGATAAAGCGTGGGAAGTTTAATCTCAATGTATACGAAAATTATATTAAAGTAGCTAAAGGTAATATCAGGAATTTGGCTATAGAAGAGGAGAGTGGAGATAATATAATATCAAACTGGACTCCTTTTGGAGATACCTTGGAACAGAAGCTTGAAAGGGGAAAGGAGTTTGAAAAAAATATTTCGTTAATTAAAAAGATAATAGCAAAAGAAAAGCGAAGAATTAAAAGCACAAAGAGAAAGATATTAATATCGCAAAGATTAATAGATGAGTCGAATGGAGAAATTGAAAAATTAACTCTGGGGGTTGAAGAATTTAATCGAAGTAAGAATGATCTGGCGGAAGAGCACGCAATATTTGCTGAACAAGTTAAAATGGCAGAAATGCAGAAAATGAAACGTGAATTATCAATAGGCATTCACAAGCGAATATCGCCATCTCTTGCAAGTCTTTCGTTTATATTGATAGGTATTCCATTAGGTATAATGACAAGAAGCAGTAATATGCTGGTCAGTGTGGGGATAAGTTTTGTTTTAATACTCTTCATTTACTATCCGTTGGTTGCAACGGGTTTAGTTGTAGCAGAGAGTATGGGCTTTCCGATTATTCCTTCTGTCTGGGGAGCAAATGTTGTTAATCTTATTATGAGCGCGTTGCTATTTAGAAAAATCATGAAACTATAATCACTATTTCATGGAAAAATGAGACATTTCAGCGCGCAAAACAGTAGATAACAATCTTGACATTTTTATTGAATTAGTTATAGTGAAAGTCCGACGTAATCTACGATATAGTTATTGTAATCAATACGTTATAAATTTTCCTGCTAGTAGTTTTAATTGAATATGGCATACAACGACAGCTACAATAAACCGGGGCCGGGGTTTGGTTTATCAATAGGAAGTAGATGGACACGGTGTATAATGATACTGATAATTGTAAATGTCAGTGTTTTTGTTGTCCAGCTTCTGTTTTCCACTATTAGTTCACAATGGGGTGGAGTACCCGGAGCCGATATAGATAGTATGATGCCGCAGTTGGCTCTTGGGCCAGATCAATTTACTACTATGTTCTGGCTTTATCAACCTCTCGCTATAGGAAAGTTGTGGTTATGGCAGTTTGTAACGTACATGTTTCTTCATAGTGTATCCAGTCCATGGCATATAATATTCAATATGCTTGTACTATGGATGTTTGGTAGTCAGGTAGAAAGGGCAATGGGTACAAAGAAGTTCCTGGCTATGTACTTTACAGCTGGTGTTTTTGCGGGTATCTTTTGCTGCCTGTTCACTCCTGATAGTCCAATCATTGGCGCTTCGGGTGCAATTTTTGCCGTTGAAATTGCATTTGCAATGTTCTTTCCTAACACTACGGTAATTTTTTACGTATTCCCAATAAAGGCAAAATATCTTGTAATGATTTTTGCCGGTATTACGGTTATTAGCTGTATTATGCCTACGAGTGGTAGTACTGCGCATTTTGCGCATCTTGGAGGACTCATTTATGGCTTCCTCTTCATTCGTTACGAGTCCAGATTCAGCAGCTTTCTTCTGTCATGGCAGAGCCAACTGCAGAAAAAAGAGTATCAGAAAGAGGAGGATATTAAAAGCCAGGTTGATGTTTTGCTGGACAAGGTGAACCAGGGCGGTATGAAAAGTTTGTCGAGGAGAGAGAGGAATTTTCTTAGAAGCGCAAGCAAGAGATATAGAAAGACACGTAGTTAAACAGCACGTTATTTTCAGAAAATAAAATAAAATAAAACAATGATTAATATAGCAATAAACGGTGTATGCGGACGCATGGGTTTAAGGATTGCAACGCTTGTCGCAGAAGACAAAGATTTGAAATTAGTCGCTGCTCTTGAAGTGAAAGGCCATCAACATATCGGAAAGGATTTAAGTGCCATAATCAGCCGTGGACACAATGATGTAATAATATCAGAAGAACTTGATGACTCAGCAGATGTGTTGATAGATTTCACCTCTCCGGATTCAACGATGGGCAGATTGCAAGCTTGTGCTGATAAAGGCATTGCCATAGTGACAGGTACTACAGGCCTTGACAGTGAACAGATGGAGCAGATTAAAAAGGCATCTCAAACAATACCTTGTCTTTTTTCGCCAAACATGAGTGTTGGTGTAAATTTGCTCTTCAATCTTGTTGAGTCTGTGTCTAAGATTCTGGGTGATGAAGCTGATATAGAAATTATTGAGTCACACCACCGTTATAAGAAAGATGCACCGAGTGGCACCGCTTTGAAACTTGCAGAAACAATATGTTCTGCAACAAATCGGGAAATGGACGATGTTGTAATTTACGGGCGTGAAGGCTTTACCGGAGAAAGGCCTCAAGATCAAATCTGTATACATTCAATTCGATCCGGTGATATTGTAGGAGAACACACGATAACTTTTTGCAATGCAGGAGAACGTCTCGAATTGGTTCATAAAGCACAAACACGAGACTCCTTTGCCTTGGGCTCTATTCGTGCTGCAAAATTCTTAGCTGGAAAACCACCGGGTTTTTATAATATGAAAGATGCGCTAAAAGATATGTTCTAAAGTACGCACACTATTACTACGCAAAACTGAGCTTAGTCCTGCAGTAAATCCATTCCACAGTATCCGCTTGTCATGTCGAGATCTTCTTCATCGCTACCATCTGCCATTATGGCATATTCTGCCAATAGAATGGAATTAACTTGTATAGGTAAATTAATAACTAGAACATAAGTCCTGTAATGACAGTAGCTTATAAGATCTGCGAAATATATGGTATAGAGTTTGCTAATTCTCTAGATCAGAAGATTTTTATGGTTAAAGTTCAACTTCTTAAGTCTGCTATAAGAAAGTCGATCATAATCTTCATTTAAGAAAAGGTAAAATAATTATCTAAGCTGATTAAGCGAAAGTGTTGAATTTAATATTATAAGGAGGATTTGATGGAAAAAATCATTGGTATAGATCTGGGAACTACTAATTCTGTGGTAGCCATAATGGAAGGCGATCAGCCGAAAGTAATAACAAATTCTGAGGGAAACAGGATTACTCCTTCAGTTGTGGCTTTCACTGAAAAGGATGAGCGTTTGGTTGGACAACTTGCGAAGCGGCAGGCTGTTATAAATCCAAAAAACACGGTATTCTCTATTAAGCGTTTTATGGGCAGGAGACACAATGAAGTTGGAGAGGAAGAGAAACTTGTACCGTACGAAATAGCTGGCGGTCCTGAGGAATTAGTAAAAGTAGAAGCGAGAGGAAAAAGTTATACTCCTCCTGAAATCTCTGCAATGGTGCTTCAAAATCTTAAGAAAACCGCTGAGGATTACCTGGGTACAGAAGTCAAGAAAGCCGTAATTACGGTTCCTGCTTATTTTAATGACAGCCAGAGACAGGCAACAAAAGATGCCGGATCAATAGC
>CAXMPV010000009.1:0-18572 GCA_964195175.1 uncultured Thermodesulfobacteriota bacterium
ATCCTGTAATCCTGCCTAAGATATCTATTCTTCACGGCTTCATTATTTCAGTGTTTCCGCCGCAGTATACGTTATTTGAAATGGCGGACTCTATTGCCAGTCGGGCTATCTCCTCCGCACTTTTTTCCTGATCATATAGTACATGCATCGCGCCAATTGCATAATCACGGCCAGCCCCAATAGCATAAAATTTCAAGAACTCTGTTACACACATGTTTGATGAGACAAAAAAGATTCGTTTTTTTGTAGCTATCAGAAACGATGAATCCAGCTCACCAAACGGTGAATCAGCATCATCACATTGATTCTTTACAAATGAGTATTTCTCATGTAAGACAGGCCACAGTTTCTTGAAAAAAAGAAAAATCTGCTGTTTTGTTGTTAATCTAACCGATTTTTTACCTTTCAGATAATCATCCAGAATATTGTCATACAGACCCCAACCAGCACCGGCAACCAGCGAGGAGCCTATCCGTCTGATCTTAGACTCATACAGATTATCGACACCTGTCGTATTAGAATCAAAGCACTGTAACGTGTCCGCGCCAATAACTACTTTATTATCTTTCTTAACTACTACTGCAATAGACATCATCTTCTCCCGAAAAACCTGCAATGATTGTGATAACCGACCGAACCCGTGCCAATCAGCGTTTAAACTTAGTATAGGACAAACCTTTCATAAATTGTACTAAAAAACGTTACCAGCTTAGGTCCAGTCAGCATGATTTGACTTCCTAAGAGCAAGCAGATCAAAATATTTTTATTAATGCTCTGGATATGATAGAATATTCTCTCTTTATTTTATTTTTTACTTAAAGTCAAATTGAGTGATTCAAGTAGCTGCAACCTTCAGGCTGCGTAACTTAGTTGTAATTATCGAATCCATCAGATTATGAGAAACGCAGGCTTAAGCCTGCGGCTACCAAGATCTACTATCGCTCAACATATATAAAACTATGAAAAAATATTTTAATACATGCCCAAGAGATTGTTACGATACCTGTGCCATGATTACAACGGTTGAAGATGGTAAGGCTGTCAAGCTTCAGGGCAATCCAAAACACCCTATCACACAAGGATTTCTCTGTTGGAAGATACAGAATGCCTTAAAGTTTGTGTATTCACCTGAGCGTCTGAAACGTCCTCTGAAAAGAGTAGGTAAAAAGGGAACTGATAATTTCAAAGAGATTACGTGGAAAGAGGCTTACAGGGAAATCGCACACCAGATGGAAGATGTTAAAGCCAGACACGGGGCAGAGGCAATACTACCGTTTCACTATTATGGACACATGGGACTTCTTAATAAGCAATTACCCCAGCGAATCTTCACTACTCTGGGCACCAGTAATTGCTCACCCACAATATGCTCAAACGCGGGACGAACAGCCATGCAGTATGTATACGGAGGATTCTGGGGCATTGACCCTGAAGAGATACTCTCTTCCAGGCTTATTATCTTCTGGGGGCTTAACGGACCATGGAGTAATCTGCACGGATACAACATGGTTAAGGAAGCTATACGTAAAGGAGCTAAATTCTACGTCATTGACCCTTTAAAAACTGGAAAGCTCGGCAAACACCTTGCCATTAAGCCTAACACGGACGGCGTCCTTGCGCTGGGAATTGCAAATTATCTGATAACAAGCAATATGTACGACAAGGAACATGTAGAAAAATATACGCACGGTTTTGAACAATTCAGGGAAGTAGCTAAGGATTTTGACCTTGAAAGGGTTTCAAGGATAACAGACTTATCTGTTGAAGATATTAGAGAATTGGCCGAAGATCTGTATCGGATAAGGCCAAGCTTTATTCATCTGGGATTCGGTATTCAGAAACATCTTTACGGCGGAGAAGCTGCCAGGACGATTGCCCTCCTCCCACCTCTGGTAGGTGGATTCAGAGTGCATTACAGCAATACCGACAGAGAAATAGACCTTGCCTTTCTCCAGGGCAAACACCTTATCAGTCAGGAAGCGCTAAAAACCCAGAAGATGCGTAACATGGCACAACTTGGTAAGTTACTTGAGGCGGAAGAGATAAAATTTCTTTTCGTCTTCAATACCAATCCTCTGGTAAATCTTCCAAATCAGGCACTGGTAAAGAAGGGTATGGAGAGCGAAGATCTCTTTACGGTTGTGCATGATATCTTTTTAAATGATACCTGCAGCTACGCGGATATTGTTCTGCCTGCTCCGAGTTTTCTGGAGTCGTTTGATATCCATATATCCTATTACCACAATTATCTCTCCATTAACCAGAAGGCAATTGAACCTCTTGGCGAATCAAAACCAAACTATCAGGTTTTTAAAGAGCTTTCTGAGGCGCTTGGGATGAATACGAAAGAGCTATTTCCACCAGAACGTGAAGTGGCTGAAGAGTTCCTTCGCAGAAGCAAGGCGGTGGATTTTACGCTGAAAGATCTGGAACAGGATGGTTTCTGCAAAATGAAGCCCAGGCCGCAAGATGAATATCTCACTCCATCCGGTAAGATTGAAATGTACTCTCAGCTTGCTGAAAAAGCAAATATCCCGCCGCTACCCGGTTACTATGAAGAGGAAAAGAGTAAATACCCGTTCCAGTTTCTAACGGTAAATCATAAACGTATCACGCGTTCTCAATTCCATAATATCTGGAAGAAAGAGATAGAACCAATCGTCCTGATTAATGATGAAGATGCAAGGAGGAAAGGTATAAAAGAGGGAGATTGGGTCGTACTAAAAAACGACCAGGATACTTTGAACATGAAGGCACGTCCTACTAAGGACATAAAGCAGGGAGTTACTTTAGCCTATGGAGGACTGTGGTCTAAACTATGTGAAGGCAAAGGGGCAAACACTCTAACGCCTGATACTGTTCAAGATTTCGGAGGCAATGCAACATATAATTCTACATACATTGAGATTGAAAAGCTATAATGTGGTATGGATAGACTTGGCTCTCACATAAGGCAGAAATAAGACGAGAGAAAGGAAATTTAAAATTCAGGGAGAGTGGTTGATGATTTTTTTGACAAGGATGATTTTCTTTTTCCCTTGGCCATTTTTTCAAACTGGATAAAGTGTTCCGGTTCTCCGATCACTGCCACCTTGTCTCCCACCTCTATCAGGGCATCAGCACGAGGGTTAAACACTATTTTTCCATTATCTTTTTTCAGAGCTACAATTACGACCCAGTTTTTTGCTCTAATGTCTGCCTCTTTAATAGTTTTGCCCGCCAATGATGACGCCTCTTCTACCACAACCTCCTCTATTTGAATTTCCATATTACCGGCTTTTGCCGTTAATTCCAAAAAGTCTACTACTGTTGGTTTAAGTATAGTATGGGCTATCCTGATACCTCCAATATGATATGGAGAGACAACTTTGTCCGCTCCAGCTCTTGTCAGCTTGTAATCCGCACCCTCTTCGTTTGCTCTTGCGACTATGAAAAGGTTTTTATTGAGTCCCCTTGCGCTGAGTACAACGTAAAGGTTCTGAGCATCCGAATCAAGAACTGATATAAGCCCCTTTGCTTTTTCTATACCTACGCTCTTAAGAAGATCATCTCTTGTCGCGTCTCCATAGATAATTATGGCATCATCATCCACATCGAGTTCCTGGCGCTCTTTTTCCACGATAACAGTTTGGATTCCCTTATGTTTTAATTCTTTACAGATTACCTTCCCCATTCGACCATAGCCGCAGACAATGTAGTGGTTTTGCAACGAATCTAATGTCTTTTTCAATTTTCTCCTCCCGAATACATCCTGAATTTCACCTTCAAATATAGCCTTTAATCCGTAATTAACTGCAAATGCAACAACTCCCAGACTAAAAAATATCAGGCCGATAGTAAAGGCCTTTCCCGTTTTTGAAAGTGGTTCTATTTCATGAAACCCTACCGTTGAAAGGGTGATAACCGTCATGTACAGAGAATCAAATACTTCCCATCCCTCAATAAAATAGTAACCTGCAGTACCTGACAATAAAACAACAAGGAAAAGGATCAGGGAAATAATTAACTTTTTTCTAAATATGGTTGCACTGTCTCGCATTAAGGATTGATAATTATGAAATTATATTTTGTATCAAAAATAAGCCGCAAACAGATAGGTGTAATTTTCGGCTTATTCGCTCGAAAACTACTATAATCCGGATCATAAGCCAAGGATTTCCCATTGAATTACACAACCAGATCCTTGGCAATTTTATTCAGAGCAGATCCTGCCTGGAACCATCCTATCTGTTGTTCTGACATAGTATGTACAGTTTCTATGTTCTCTTCTGTTCCGTCACTATGCTTGATTTTTACGGAAACATTTTTGCCCGGAGCCAGACTGTCCAAACCCGTTATCGACACTTTATCATCCTCACGAAATTTTTCATAATCAGCCGGTTCAAAAAATGCCAGAGGAAGGACGCCTTGTTTCTTTAAATTAGTCTCGTGGATTCGGGCGAACGAACGGACGATTACCGCAACAGCACCAAGAAACCTTGGAGACATGGCAGCATGTTCACGCGAAGAGCCCTCTCCATAGTTTTCATCACCTACAACAACCCATGAAACTCCACGTTCCCTGTAATCACGGGCAATATCTGAGAATCTTATACCGCTCTTACCGGTGAACTGGTTTTTCCCCGTACCGGCTGAACCATCAAACGAGTTTACGGCTCCAAAAAAGGCATTATCAGAGATATGATCCAGATGCCCTCTGAATTTCAGCCACGGCCCCGCCGGAGAAATATGATCGGTTGTACATTTCCCTGAAGCTTTTAACAATAAAAGAGCATCGACAAAGTCATTACCATCCCATGGAGCAAAAGGAACCAATACTTGAAGACGTTCTGATTCAGGATTTATAACAATCTCTTCTTTCGAGCCATCTTCCACGGGTGGCACGTAGCCCTTACCACAACCGGCAAATCCGGCAGATGGCAGATCTTCTGCGAATGGCTCTTCCAACATCACGTCCTGCCCGGAATCTGTTTTTATTTTATCTGTCAACGGATTGAAGGAGAGAGATCCTGAGAAGGCGTATGCCGTTACAATTTCAGGAGAACCGATAAATGAAAGTGTCTCTGTGTTGCCATCGTTACGGGCACGAAAATTTCTATTATAAGAATTAACAATGGTATTTCTCTCACCTTTTTTGATATCGGTACGTTTCCACTGTCCTATACATGGACCGCAAGCATTGGCTAATACGGTTGCACCGGCATCAGTCAGGGCTTTCATCTGTCCATCACGTTTAATGGTATCTTCTATCAGGTTTGATCCCGGCGTCACCAGTAGTGGAATAGCCAGCTTCAGGCCTTTGGCAACTGCATCTCTTGCCACGGCAGCAGCACGCCCCATATCCTCATATGAAGAGTTTGTGCATGAACCGATGAGAGCAAATTTAATATTATCAGGATAATCTTCCTTAACTATTTCGTCTTTGAAGCCTGATAGAGAACGTACCTTATCAGGTGTGTGAGGACCGCAGACCAACGGCTCAAGTTCTGATAAGTTTATTTCGATAACCTTGTCATAATATTTTTCAGGATCTGCATATACCTCATCATCAGCCCTTAAGCACTCTGAATATTCCTCCGCTAAAGCTGCTACTTCAGATCTGTCAGTTGTTCTCAGATAATCAGCCATCCGTGAATCGAAAGGGAATGTAGATGTTGTGGCACCGTGTTCCGCCCCCATATTACAGATAGTTGCCTTACCCGTGCATGAAATTGAAGCCGCGCCATCCCCGAAATATTCGACGACATAACCAGTTCCTCCTTTGACGGTAAGCTCCTTCATTACCCTCAGGATAACGTCCTTGGGAGATGACCAGCCGGATAGTTTACCGGTTAATTTTATACCTATAACACCAGGCCACTTTAAACCAAAAGGCAATCCTACCATAACGTCTACTGCATCCGCTCCACCCACACCAATTGCCAGCATACCCAGACCTCCCCCATTAGGGGTGTGCGAATCAGTGCCGATAAGCAGGCCGCCGGGAAAGGCATAATTCTCTAAAACTACCTGATGTATAATACCTGCCCCGGGATCCCAGAAACCCATATCATACTTTTTTGCGGCAGAAGACAGAAAATCATAGACCTCTTTATTTGTCATTTTTGAGGCAGGCAGATCGTCTTCTACGCCCTGATGTGCCAGTATGAGGTGGTCGCAATGGACGGTAGTCGGCACTCGCACAGATGGCACACCTGACGACATAAATTGTAATATCGCCATTTGAGCGGTTGCGTCCTGCATAGCCACCCTATCCGGATACAGATCGACATTAGATTCCTTTCGGGTATATTGTTTTATATCTTCTGGCTTCATGTGGGAATAAAGGGTTTTTTCCGTAAGAGTTAAACCCCTCCCCAGAGCGTCCCGCGCTCTCAGGTGCTTTTCTTTTAAATCCTGATATAATTTTTTGCATATCTCAATTGTCATATTTTCCCCCTTGTAATGCTCATTTCTTCTCTATATATTATTGTAGCATGATACCATAATATGGTACAAGTGCAACCTTGCCCAAGATATTGTCAGGCAACCGGAAACGACATAAACCGTCACTTTACTGGTAAAAACAACTAAGCTCAGCTAAGTCCGAAAATAGACGAAAGGAACTGATTTATGAAAATTGGGCAATATGAACTACATTCGATTGAGACCGGAAGGTTTGCCCTTGACGGCGGTGCGATGTTTGGTATTGTACCAAAGGAAATATGGAGCAAGCTTAATCCTTCAGATGACAAAAACAGGGTAGAGATGGCCCTCAGGTCACTACTCATCATGGATGATAAACGCAAAATCCTTGTTGACACAGGCATCGGCACAAAATTATCAAAAAAAAATCAGAAAATCTACAAATTAGACCAGACCAAATACAATCTTGAAGCGTCCCTGAAAAAATATGACTTGGAAACGAAAGATATAACTGACGTGATCCTGACTCATCTTCACCTGGATCATGTTGGAGGAGCAACTTATTTAAAAGGGAAAAAGCAGAAACTTACATTTCCAAACGCAACATATTATGTCCAGAAAACACATTACGAGTGGGCGCTAAAACCGAGTGAAAAGGACAAAGGCAGTTTTATCAACGAAGATATTAAGGCAATAGAAGCAGAAGGCAAACTTAGACTAATAGACGGATACGCCATGATATTACCAAACATTGACGTCATAATCTATGACGGTCACACTATAGGCCAGCAGGTTGTAAAAATATCAGACGGGATAGACACACTCGCCTACTGCGGAGATGTAATACCATTTACCTCCCACATCAGGTTACCATATATACCGAGTTATGACATTAACCCGATAACTTCAATTGAAGACAAAGAGAAATTACTGACAAGAGCCTGTAATGGAGATTGGATCCTTTTCTTTGAACATGACCCTGTTACAGAAGCCGTTAAGATAGAAGAATCGAAAAAAGGGCATACAATAAAGGAAACAATATCTTTATAGATTTTCCCTGATTATGATAACATGGTAAATCATGTCAATAAAGAGAGGTCACTTTGAAACTGAAAGGTAAAGTTGCGATCGTAACGGCAGCGAGCAGTGACAGAGGAAGTGCTATTGCAGAACTTCTGGCATCTGAAGGTGCAGCTGTAACAATTAACTACTTAAAAAACAAGAGGAATGCAGAATCAGCTTTAAAAAGGATTGAAAGCAGTGGTGGCAAAGCGGTGGTGAGGCAGGCTGACGTAACCGTAAAAGCAAGTGTGAATAAAATGGTTAAGGACACCATAAAAAAGTTTGGTGGCATAGACATCCTGGTGAACAATGCACATGGTACCATAAAACGAAAAACCTTTGAAGAGACTATATGGAATGAATTCACAGAAAACCTGAACGGTACGATAAAAGGTGTGCACAACTGTTGCCAGGCAGTAATTAGTGAGATGAAGAAGAAGAAACAAGGAAGGATCATTAATATAATGGACAATATAGTTAATGAGCCAGTAAAAGGATATACCAGTCATATAACAGCCCAATCAGCATTGGTGGGATTTACAAGAAGTCTTGCAGTTGAACTGGGCGATTTCGGAATAACCGTTAATTTGATAAATGCAGGATTTACTTTAGCGAAGAATACACCTCACGCGCCACCTCGTATACAAAAGGCAATGGCTGAGCAGACACCTCTGAAACGGCTTGCACTACCTATAGACATCGCTAAAGCAGTCCTGTTTTATGCCACTGATATGTCAGACTTTGTAACCGGCAACTGTTTATCAGTCGACGGCGGCAAGACAATGCGTTAACTTTAAATTATTATTTTTTCATTTACATTCCTTTCAATCATTTTGTATAAAAAACGCTTCATATTAAATACAATTCGGTAAGGAGGTATCAAATGCTTCAGAAATATATAAGATATTGTACAAAAAAGGTATTAGATGCCATAAACATTGCAACTATGGAACTGGTAAACATGGGACATACCGTGTTTACCACAGAGTTCGTGCTCTTAGGGTTACTTGTCCAGAATGATTCTTCTATTATAACAATTATGGAACAACTTAAACTGGATACAGATAGGTTAAAAAAGCGCCTTACCGATGACATCTTTGCCTCTTTGGAGAATCAAACAACTAAAATTGCAAAGGCAGGTAATATTCAATTAACCATATCCGGTGAGGTTGATAAAGTATTTGAGCTTGCTTTGCAGGAATCAAAAACGATGGGAGACAAACTTATTAGTACTGAAGCTCTATTCCTTGCGCTCTTTGATTCACAATCAGGAAAAGTTGCTGAGATTCTCAAAGATGCCGGCCTTGCTATGGAAAGTGTTAGAACTGCTATTACAGAAATCAGAGGTGGAAGAAAAATTGTAGATCAGGATGACGAAAGCAAAGTCGATGTGTTGAAAGAATATACGATGGACCTGTTAGAGCTTGCAAGGCAGGGAGAGCTGGACCCTGTCATAGGAAGAGAAAAGGAGATAGAAAGAATAATTCAGATCCTATCTAGACGCAAGAAAAACAATCCTGTTTTAATAGGAGAAGCAGGAGTGGGTAAAACTGTTATTGTAGAAGGACTTGCTCAACAAATTGTTGCTGCAGATGTACCACAATCGTTACTATCAAAAAGGATACTTTCACTTGATATGGCAGCCCTTATTGCAGGAGCCAGTGTCAGAGGCGAATTTGAAGGCAGACTTAAATCAATCAGGGACACAATAATAGATTCCGGAGGTCGTATTATTCTTTTTATAGATGAGTTACATACAGTGGTTGGTGTTGGCGGCGGTGCCAGCGGAGGCATGGGAGCGCCTGACATCTTGAAACCGGCCCTGGCAAGAGGCCAACTACAGTTAATTGGTGCCACTACGTACGACGACTATCGGACGCATATAGAATCAGATCGAGCACTTGCACGACGATTTCAGACGGTACAAGTAAATGCACCCGGAATCGAAGATACCAAAAAAATCCTTGAAGGGCTCAAGCCCTATTACGAAAAACATCATAATATCGATTACACTCCGGAATCGCTGGATGCTGCCGCGCGCCTTTCCGAACGTTACATCACTGACAGAGCTCAACCCGATAAGGCAATAGACCTTCTGGATGAAGCGGGTGCAAAGAAACATCTTGAAATGCACTACACGCCACCGGATGTCAAAAAGTTGGAAAATGAAAAGAGGACGCAAACAGCGCTTAAAAAAGAAGCTTTCGAAAGGCAGGACTTTGAGGAGGCAACTAAACATCATGCAAAATTACAAGTCATAGAAAAGCAGCTTGTCACAGAAGAAGGAAAGTGGCAGAAGGAACTGAAAGAGAAAGACATCTCTGTAACTTCTGATGATATAGCTAGTATCGTATCGAGTTGGACAGGTATCCCGGCGTCACGCATGCTGAAAAGCGAGGCAGACAAGCTGGCACACATGGAAGAGAAAATACATGAACGTATAGTCGCCCAGCAAGCCGCTGTAAAGGCAATTGCCGATGCGATCAGGAGAAACAGAGCTGGACTAAGGGAAGCTTCAAGGCCAATAGGTGCCTTCCTGTTTCTTGGCCCTACAGGAGTTGGGAAGACGGAACTGGCAAAAACCCTTGCAGAATTTCTATTCGATGACGAAACCCGTATCGTCAGGCTGGACATGTCAGAGTATATGGAGCGCCATGAAGTCGCAAAACTTATTGGAGCGCCTCCCGGCTATGTGGGTTACGGAGAAGGCGGACAGCTTACAGAAAAGATAAAGCGAGTACCCTATTCGGTAGTACTGCTTGATGAGATTGAAAAGGCCCACCCCGATGTATTCAATATGCTCCTCCAGGTACTTGATGAAGGTAGGTTAACTGATGCACAAGGTCACGTCGTTAGTTTCCGCAATACTATTATCATAGGAACTTCAAATATAGGAAGCGAAAAACTTGCCGACAAACACGAGATAGGATTTAAGTCTGGCCCGGGTATTATCAGCCATGATGAAGCAAAGGATATGATTCTGTCCGAAGTCAAAAAATATTTTAAGCCTGAATTTCTGAATAGATTAGATGATATGATTGTCTTTCACTCTTTAACAAAAAAGCATATGTCACATATATTGGACATTCTTCTGGACAGACTGATAAAGAGATTGAAGGAAGAAGAAATATATCTCGAAATAGATTCTGAAATTAAGAAAAAACTGGTAACAGATGGGTATGAACCACAGTATGGCGCCCGTCCGCTTAAGAGAGCCATTGAACGTGAAATAGAAAACAAATTGTCCTTATGTATAGTAAATCGGGAATTTCAATCAGGCGACAAAGTGAAGGCGATAATTAAGGATGAGGAAATAGCTTTTGAAAAAATCTAATAGTTCTCTAATATTTTTCTGACCGTAGGTGCAAGTTTAATCAGCCCCGCTCTCTCACCAATTGAGAGTGCTTCTTCTATCCCCTTTTCATCAATGTGAAACGCCTTAAGCGCAAACATTGCTCCAACGCGATTCCCACTTTTACAGTGAACGATTAAGGGATAGTTTTCCGGCTTTGAGAGCACATCTGCAAATACCTCTGTTTTCTGAGGAGTAAGTCCTTCCGGCACGGAGATCGGAATGTGAAAATATTTCATTCCAGACCCTTCAACCCAGGTTAACTCTTGAGCAGGATCAGGTAATTCATTGTCCGTTCTGAGATTAATGACGGTCTTAAATCCTGTCTCAGCAGCCTGTTTTATCTGGTCAAAAGTCGGTTGGCCACCGGTCAGAACACCATCAAACGGCACTTGGCAATTTGGAAGATTTATCAGCGACGAACTAACCTGCCTTATAAATGACCTTTGATACATCGTTATGTTTATGTTATCTGCAAATACATTAAATACAATAAATAAGATTAAACATGTAGCAGATACAATCTTGATGTAACAATTCACTTTGAACTCCTTGCTTTATTATGTCCTACAATTCCATGTAACAAAAATATTAACTCCTGACTAAGCTTCTCTAGATTTTTTCAGCCTCGAACCCAACCCTTTGTTTTACAGGATCTGCACAAAGAACAATAATTGCACCCTGCACCGATACAGACCTTTTTACTGTTTTCATGAACCTGCCCTAACCCCTTACACGCTTCACAATGTTTTGCGGAATCCGAAATCTGCCCCGAACCACCACAACCAACATTTTATACAATAGTTACAACTCTTCTATTAGTCATCTATATACCGCTATTATTTATATCCAAAGCGACTTAATGCCGCTTCATCTCTTCTCCAGTTTTCGCTGACTTTAACCCAGAGGTCCAGATAAACCTTTTTGCCTAAAAGCTCCTGGATACCTTCCCGTGACTTTCTTCCTATCTCTTTCAGCATTTGCCCGTTCCCTCCGACGACAATCAATTTATGGCGTTGCTTTTCCACATATACATTTGCAGATATATAATCAAGTTCGTCGCTTCTTGGCACAAACTCATTCACCACCACAGCCACCCCATGCGGTATTTCCTGTCTTACAGACAACAGTACCTGCTCCCGGATAAGCTCAGCAATTGCCAGCTTCTCCTGCTGGTCTGTCACGGTACCTTCCGGATAGTAAGCTGGGTTCTCCGGCATTAGTTCGAATATCTTTTTGATCAGTATCGGAATATTAATTTGTGTAATGGCAGAAACCGCAACACCACCTACAAAATTTCCAAGTTTTTTATATTCCGCAATAATAGCGTCGAGTTTTGGTATATCTGCAATATCTAATTTATTGATTACCAGCAAGATATCCTTATCAACGTTACGTATCAGTTTTGCGGCACGTTTATCATCGCTGTGAGGAGGCGTGGTACCATCTACAACAAACAGGACTACATCAGCATCTCTCAGGCAAGAGCGAGCTGATTTAACCAGATACTCATCCAGCTTCTGCTTTGGTTTCAATATTCCCGGCGTATCAAGAAACACAAGCTGCCCCTCTTCCGTCTCGCAAATACCGGAAATTCTATTACGAGTCGTTTGCGGCCTTGGCGTAACAATAGCTACCTTTTCACCAACAAGTCTGTTAAGAAGTGTTGACTTCCCCACATTAGGCCGCCCCCATATCGTTACAAACCCAGACTTGTAATTTTTATTTGTTTCTTCTGTCATATAAATTTTTCTTAGCCAGATGCATAGCTTTTCAATATTAATAACACTTCGACTTTGCTCAGTGTGACGTCATTCTGAGCGGAGTCGAAGAATAGTTTTTCTCGTGATAACTATTTAATTTGATTATGTATAACTATCTATATTTGGATACGGATAACAAAATATTAGGAAAGAATAGTTATTCGTTCAAATCTAATCCAACCAGGGAACAATGTCAAGTTTTTAACAATTTTACTGAAAATACGTAATATCTTAAAAGGGATTATAACCACCTCTTTTACCTTGACTTAATCAATATACCGCTTTATTATTCCATCATATTCGATTAGAGCTAGTTAACATATTATTACATCCTACTAATGCAGATAGATTGTATTTAAGGATGTTGAATATCTAAAAATCAATTCGCTATTCTCCAGTATAGAAAGTATTTTGGAGGATTGTCCCACTAAACTCTCTGATAAAAGGGAAAGATTTTTTCCTGTCATGGGATGGTGTTTCATTTTGTCCCCATACAGTGAACCACGCAAATCTCACAACCGAGTCTTTAGAAACAGCAAATGAAGAAATTGTAAAATCCGGGAAGATAATAGAAGACAAAACAGGCAAGAAGGCAAAGCACTTCTGTTACCCGAATGGAAGATGGAATAATAACATCAGGAACATAGCCAAGGGATCGTACTCGTCCGCGTGTACTACCAGAAGTGGTTTTGTTTCAAACAATTCTGATATTTATGCGCTTAACAGGATTGGAATAAATGAAGAAATGGCAACAGGCTGGAATGGCAACTTCCCTAAATACATGTTTACCTTCTCCATATTTATCGAATCATTGAAATAAGAAAAATGCGTACATTTTCTTAGATATTAATGCCAAGCCATTCAGCACACCCTATCTGTACAAGATATTTATCATGAAGCTGAAACGCTTTATTAGTAGGCGGGGGCCTGCAAGTGCAGCAAAGAGTGTAATAGCATTTTTATGTTATAGAGAGAGGATAGAAAATTTGCCACCATTTAACATAACACAAAAATACAAAGAATATTTATTTGTCATTACTAAAAAATTAATTTGAAGATCACAACCAGCTTTTAATAACTATAAAATATATTTTGTCAGATCTTCATCTTTTACAATGTCTTTCATTTTATCCTGTACGTATTCCGCATCAACTACTATATCCTTATCTTTTAAGTCAGGAGCATCAAAAGAAGCATCTTCCAATAGTTTTTCCATAACCGTATGCAGTCTTCTTGCTCCGATGCTTTGGCTTCTTTTGTTTATTTTAACTGCCATATCGGTTATCTCTTCAATCGCGTCTTTATTAAATTGCAGGTTTACCTTCTCGGTTTTTAGTAGTTCAGTATACTGTTTAATCAACGCATTCTTAGGCTCTGTAAGAATCCTTATAAACTCTTCTTTGCCTAAATCTTTCAATTCAACCCTTATTGGAAACCTGCCTTGAAGCTCAGGAATTAAGTCTGAAGGCTTTGAGACATGAAACGCCCCGGCAGCGATGAAAAGAATTCTGTCTGTCTTAACCATGCCATATCTGGTCACGACAGTAGAACCCTCCACAATGGGCAATATATCTCTCTGTACTCCCTCACGTGATATATCAGGCCCGTGACCTGACTCACGACTTGCAACTTTGTCCAACTCATCTATAAATATTATCCCCATATTCTCAGCACGATGCAACGCATCCTTGGTAACCTTTTCTTTGTCGATCAGCTTCTCAGCCTCTTCCTGCTTGATAATTTTTCGTGCTTCGCTTATTAGAGTCTTTTTAACCTGTATCTTTGGTGGTATCATCTTTTCAATTACGTTCTGAAAATCGACTCCGATTTCCTCTATTCCGGCAACAATTCCCTGCATAACTACAGGTCTTTCCTGTGTTTTGATTTCCACCATGCGATCTTCAAGCTTACCCTGTCTCAACTTATTCCTGAATTTTTCGCGAGTTGTTTCCTGTTTTTCGACAACTGCAACTACCTTCTCTTCACCTCCACCTACGCCTTCACCACTAACGACCTCCGTCGCTTCACTTGATTCAGGCAATGGAAGCAGCAAATCCAGTAACCGTTCCTCGGCATTCATATCAGCCTTCTCGCCGACTTTTTCCATCTGCTCTGTTCGTACCATATTAACGGATATCTCTACGATATCTCTTATCATGGACTCTACATCGCGCCCATGGTAACCAACCTCTGTATATTTAGAAGCTTCCACCTTCAAAAAAGGAGCCTTTACTAAATTTGCTATTCTCCGTGCAATCTCAGTCTTCCCCACACCGGTAGGACCTATCATTATAATATTTTTAGGCATAACTTCTTCACGCAATTCGTCAGAAAGCTGCAGTCTTCTCCATCGGTTCCTAATTGCAATGGCAACCGCTCTCTTCGCCTCTTTTTGGCCGACTATATATTTATCTAATTCTTCAACTATCTTTCTTGGTGTCAGCTCTCGCACTTAATTTCCTCCACACGTATATTTGCATTAGTATATATACATATATCTGCCGTTATCTTTAATGCTTCCTCCACTATCTGTTTTGCACTAAGCTCAGAATGTTTTACCAGAGCCCTTGCTGCTGCTGTAGCAAACTGCCCACCGGAGCCTATACCTAATATCCCATCATCGGGTTCAATTATCTCTCCGTTGCCAGAAACAAGGAGAGAGCAAGTCTTATCTACAGATATCAATAGCGATTCAAGCTTTCTCAGTATTTTATCTGTACGCCAGTCTTTAGCAAGCTCATGTGCACTCCTGAGCATATTACCCTGATATTTTTCTAATTTAGATTCAAACCTCTCCATTAAAGCAAAGGCATCCGCCGCCGATCCGGCAAAACCCACAATAACCTTTTCATGGTATAATTTACGAATCTTGCATGCCTCTTTTTTAACAATAAAGGAGCTCATAGTAACCTGTCCATCACCACCTATGGCTATGGTTCCTTTATGTTTTACAGATAATATGGTCGTAGATTTAAACATTAATTTACCAGAAATAATAATTTTTACTAGTCGATCATATCAACAAATATTAGCAAGGCAAGAAACTTTTACTAAATAAGCGTATTTCGACGAGACCCACAAGGATAGAGATAATGAATGGACTGTTTTGTTTAATTGAATGACTTGCGGTATTTAGGAAAGTTATTATAAGCAACGTTATTCATAGACATCGATAGCGAAGTCCGGACACATCAATCCACAAAATTTACAGGCGGTACATTTTTTACCATTACCGGTTACAAATTGTGCAGTGTGATAACCAAAATGGTTTACTTCAACAGACATTTTTAGAAGTCCGTAAGGACATGCATCAATACAAAGTTCACAACCCTTGCATCTATCTTCCTTAATTACGATTTTTCCCATTAAATCTATATTAAAAAGGTTTTAATCAATGATTTTTACCAATTCTAAATCAACCTTATCTATGAATCAACAAGAAAAATTATTTTTCAAAATTATTCTTCATACGATATAATGAGAACGAATAAGAGTGTGAAGGATTTTAGAAATAATCAAAACAGATTAACGCATATTCGAATAAATAGACGAAACCGAAGATTGGAGAAAACAAAAATGGCTGAAATAGTTTCAATTCATATCGTTCGAGAGCGAAATGCTGTTGCGGAATCTTGTAACCAAGTCACTGTACGTTCAAATTTTGGGATTGCTGAGGATTATCGTTCGGAGAAATTCCATATCGGACAAATCACTTTAATTGAAGCCGAAACCATAGACGAAATGTCCCGCGAACTTGGCCATGAGATCCCTGCCGGTTCAAGCAGGCGTCAGATTATGGTTAAGGGCATCGAGTTGAATGAGTTGATTGGCCGAAATTTGCGCATGGGCCAAATACTTGTACGCGTAGAAGACAAATGTAATCCATGTAAAAACATGGAAACGAAGATTGGTCCCGGTGCCAGTGACGCAATGAATAACAAAGGTGGCATTCGTTGCAGAATCATCGAGGGAGGAGAGCTCCATGTCGGCGACAAAATAACAGTGGAAAATCCCCGTTGTCCCTATTACGCAAGACTATCAAGCTTTTGCTTTAAGTTTATCAGTTATCTGAAACGAATTTCTAACAAGGCCTAACACCACGGTACGCATAGTAGCAAACAAAGTGTCTGAGAATTATAATTTAAACAGCTTAAACTGTTTAATCAGTTCAAGCTGCACCGCGTCCTAACTTTAGACACTTCCAATCCCCTTACCCAATCTTGGCCTTTATTTCTCCAATCATTTTTTCTTTTGTAAATGGCTTTTCAAGAAACACAAGATCCGGATCCATTTCCTTCAAATTTTTATAAGCCTTTTCAGAAAAACTGCTGCATATAATAACCGGAATATCTGAATATTCAGGCATTCCCTTTATATAAAGAAAAAACGTATCTCCGGTTACCAGGTCCAAGAGTATATCAAGAATAATCAAATCCGGCTTCTTTTCCTCTAATTTTGCTAAAGCCTCATCGCCATCATATGCACGAACTATTTCATAATCCGTATCTTCCAGCATCATAGTATAAAGGTCATGAAAAGCCTGTTCGTCTTCAACTATCATTATCGTCTTACCCATGTCTTTTATTCCCCTTTCCTTAGTCTAGATATCCGCTATAAAAGCTTTAGCCTTTAGTACTGAAAAGGCAAACCCCTTATCTTCAAATGGTATACTATACAAATTGTACTGAGAATTTCCATCTTTAAAATCACGCTGCCACCTCAGGGTTCGAAATTGGGGTAGCCGGACCTTTTTGCCCGTCAGAGACTACGGGCAATGTAAACCTGAATGTTGTGCCTTTTCCCTTGCCTTCACTTTCAATCCAGATTTTTCCACCATGTGCATTTACAATTTTCTTACATATAGCAAGACCAACTCCGGAACCGTCAGCACTTGCTCTTTCCTGGTAGAATCTGCTAAACAGCTTATCAAAACTTCCCTTTGGTGTAATTAAACCAATCCCTTGATCTTTAACTGCGATTTCTATATCCCTGCGTCTTCTCACCGCAGACACTACAATTTCTCCGGATTCAGAATATTTTATAGCATTGTCTATTAAATTAGAAACAACCCTTGTCACCTCTGCTTTGTCGCCTAACACTTCCGGCAACTTGTCAGGAATCCTGGTTGTTAATGTTAGCTTTTTCTTCTCAGCTATTAATTTTAATCCTTCGGCTGTTTGAATTACGATTTCCTCCATATTCAATTTTTCCTTTTGATATGCTACACGGCCAGACTCCAATACGGACAAATCCAATATACTTTGTATGGTTTTCTTTAGTCTATGTATATTGTCATCAATTATTTTGCTTAATTTCTTCCCCTTCTCTCTATCTATTTTTTCCTTGGCCGCTTCACTAGTCCAAAGATCTATGGCCATTTGAACCTGTGCTACCGGTGATTTCAATTCATGAGTTACATCTCTAATCATTACATCTTTCATCTTATCAAGGCCGCGCAATTCCTCATTTACCCTCTCTATCTCGACACTTCGTTGCTTTAGCTCTTCATTTGTTGACTTGAGATCTCTAGTTCTTTCCTCAACCGTTTTCTCCAGATTTGCCGTATACTCCTGGAGTTCCTTTTCAAGCTTCTTCTGTTCAGTAATATCTCTAACCAGTTTTATTATCGACTCTAGCTTTCCCTCTTTATTTAAGATAGGATAAGAGGCTATGAATACATATTTTTTGTCCCTTTCCACATAGTGTTCTGCCGTCTCAGGCAATAATGTTTCAATTGACTTCATTGTGGGACAGTGATCACAAATCGATTCCCGTCCTTTATATACGCAGTAGCATTTTTTCCCGACAATATTCTCACCGTAGGTATCAATTGCAACCTTATTTACTTGCATAATAGTCCCATCTTTGTCCAAGACCGTCATAGGATCTCTTATGGCGTCAAACATTGATTCCATAAAAAAGTTAGACGCTTGAAGTTCCTCATTTCTCTTTTTTATCGTCCTGGTCATCATATTAAAAGAGACTGCAAG
>CAXMPV010000010.1:0-18384 GCA_964195175.1 uncultured Thermodesulfobacteriota bacterium
CTCCGTTGGGTATCGGACATCAGGATTTCTGGAACAATCTCGTTTCAGGTAATTCAGCTGTAGCACCAATGGAAAGCCTTGATCTATCTAAGTATGAAAGTAAAAACGGAGCAGAAGTTAAGGGTTTAAACCCGGAAGAATTTCTAGGACGTAAAGGTTTAAGGTACCTTAACAAGGGAACGAAATTTCTGGGTTCCAGTGCGAAGCTGGCAGTAGATGATGCGAAGCTGGAAATAGATGATGAGCTATCAAACCATACCGGGATTCTCATCGGCTCTTCCCTCGGAAACTTCTCTCAGACAACAGATTATTTTCATGACATCACCAGGGAAGGTCCTTCAGAAGTATCACCTATGAAGAGCTATGATGTCGCCCTGAATTCATCCGTAAACTACGTATCAGTCTTCTTCAAAATGAAGAGCTTTGCCAGGACTATCTCTTCCGGCTTCACATCAGGTACCGATGCGATTGGCAATGCCATTAAACTTATACAGAATGGAAAATCAAAAGTCATCATAGCTGGTGGGGTTGAGCAGATATCACTGGATCTATACATGATCTTTTATCTGCAAAAGATGTTGGCTGGATCAAATGGCACCGGAAATGAGATCAGCATGCCTTTCGACAAACGAAGAGGTGGTTTCGTTATGAGTGAAGGCAGCTATGTCTTTGTGATGGAAGAGTATGATCACGCCCTGAGTCGCGGGGCACGAATATATGGTGAAATTTCCGGTTATGGTAGTCTCTTTTCAGGCAACAGAAACAGTGATATTGAAAACAGAATTGCAAAAGCCGGAAACACAATGAAATCATGCATTGAGGATGCCGAAATTTCACTGGACGATATTGACTTGATTAACGCTAACGGAAATTCAGCCAAGTTGTCAGACCTGATAGAAGCAAAAGCTATCAAGGAGTTATTTGGGAAGAAAAGCGAAGATGTTCCCGTTCACGCCATTAAATCAACCTTAGGGGAGAGTTACGGTGCATCGGGAGCAGCACAGGCAGCGTCCGCATTACTTTCCATTAACAGTGGTTTAATACCTCCTACCATAAATTACGAAGAAAAAGATCCTGAGTGCGATCTGAATATTGTTAATGAAAAACTAGAAAAAGATATAAGCACAGTACTCATTAATTCGTTTGATCTGTCCGGAAACAACTCTTGCCTGGTTGTTAAGAAAGTTTAACTGAATAGATTCCCTCTTTCGTGGGAATGACAATTCTATACCTTCTGTCATTCCCAACTTGATCAAGAATCTGTTTATACGTATTTGCCTGATTACAGGCTGTCATTTACGTAACGTACCAATTACAAAATAATAATAAAAATGAGTAAATTATTTGAACCAACAAAGATCGGCAGTTTAGAAATCAAGAACCGGCTGGCTATGTCAGCAATGGACCTTGGCTTTACCTCAGATGGCGCTATAAACAAACGTTTTATAGATTTCTATGTAGAACGGGCTCGTGGAGGTGTGGGGCTAATTGTTGTTGGTGGATGCTATCCGGAAATGACAGGCAAAGTATGGAAGAGCATTATTGGTCTGGACAAGGATGAGTATATACCCGGTTTAAAAAAATTAACAGATACAATTCATAAATACAATACTAAGATAGCTGCACAAATACTTCATGGTGGCAGAAGTGCATCCTCGTTTTTCTCGAAAACACATCCTGTATCACCATCGAGCCTGTCACACATCAACATTAAACAGAAGCCACATGCGCTGACCATACCTGAAATAAAGAAGGTAATAGATGGCTATGTTGCTGCCACAGTTCGAGTTAAAAAAGGTGGATTTGATGCGGTAGAGATACACGGCGGTATGGGCTATCTTATCAACCAGTTTCTTTCTAAGGCTACGAACAAGAGAAAAGACAGATATGGAGGCAGTCTCAAAAACAGGATAAGATTTGCTAAAGAGATAGTTGTAGCCATAAAGAAAAAAACGGGAAAGAGATATCCTGTAATCTTCCGCCTGTCAGGTGAAGATTTTGTAGAAGATGGTCTCAAAATAGATGAAAGTGTTGAGATAGCGAAAGAGCTGGAAAAAGCGGGTGTAGACGCATTCAATGTTTCTCCCGGCTGGCATGAGAGCCGTACTCCCATAATGCTTATGTCCATCCCAAGAATGTCTTACATATTTCTGTCTGAAAAGATTAAGGACAACGTAAATGTACCCGTAATCGGATCTGTAAGAATAAATGACCTGGCGCTGGCGGAAGAGGTTATAGATAATAACCAGTCCGATATTGTTTCAATAGGCAGGCCATTAATAGCAGACCCGGAATTACCAAAGAAGTATAAGAAGAAGCAGTTCGATGATATCAGGAGATGTATCGCCTGTAATCAGGGATGTTTTGATTCTCTGTTAGGCTTCAAATCTATCAGTTGCTTATACAACGTCAGGGCCGGCAGAGAGAGTGAATTTAAGATCAGGAAGGCGAAGAAAAAGAAAAAGGTAATGGTTATTGGCGGCGGCCCTGGAGGTATGGAGGCAGCAAGGGTTGCCGCACTGAGAGGGCATGACGTACATTTGTTTGAAAAAATGGATGTACTTGGCGGTCAATTAAGATATGCTTATATTCCTCCGGGAAGAGAAGAGATAGTCAATGTAATTATTTTCTTAGAAAACCAGATAAAAAAATTAAATGTAAAAATAAAGCTTTCCAAGAAAGTTGATACCAAAACGATTAAGGATTTGAAGCCTGACGTCGTAATCGCGGCAACGGGAGGGACTCCTCTTCTTCCTGAGATTCCTGGCATTAAGAGAAATAACGTAGTTGTGGCTGAAGACGTTTTTGATAATAGGGTAAAGGTTGGCAAAGATGTCGTAATAATAGGCGGAGGCACTATCGGTTGCGAAATCGCACTTCACACAGCGAAGATGGGAGCAATGGAACCGGAAGTTGCCTGCTTTCTTTTAAAAAACAGAGTTATTGATGGAGATAAAGCTGTAGAGCTTACGTCAAAGGGAAAACGAAACATCACTATCCTGGAGATGAAAAACAAAATAGGAGGACGTTTCGGTATCTCAACCAGATGGGTTATCTTAAAGCAGGTAAAAGATGCCGGTATAAACAGCATAACCGGAATCAAAATAAAAAATATATCGACTAAATCAATAAAGAAAAAGGATAAAGTCTGCGTAACGTACGAAAAGGATAATAAAGATATTAAGATCTTTGCGGATACGGTTATCATTGCCGCAGGATACAGATCCAATCAGGATCTTACCAGAAAATTAAACGGCAAGAATAATGAATTATATAAAATAGGAGATTGTGTAGAGGTCAGAACTGCGCTAGAAGCGATCCATGAAGGATTTGAAGTAGGATTGAAGATTTAGGAGACAATCTATACATGTGGAATGAAACTTTACACTTTTTGCGGTGAACTGTTTTTCGGATTACAATTATGAAAGATATTCGGATGAATCGTGGTGATAACTCTGGCTATGACTATCTGGAATTTGAAGAGATAGAAGCTGATAATGGCAAGAGTGTTGGAATCATTTACTTGAACAAACCTGATCGGAACTCATTAGGCTCCTGGCTACTGGACGCTATATATGACAAGATGGACCAGTACGAAAACGATGAGAAGGTTGGAGCCATTATTATTGCCAGCAAATTAAGAGGAGTATTTTGCGACGGTGTAGACCGCGAGGAGTTATTTGGATCATGGATTTCGGATCTGGTAGCAAAGAAAGACTACGAACGGTTCCATCGTTCCTACGAGATGCTTGTTGAAATGGAAAATTGCCAGAAACCGGTTATTGCCGCAATTAATGGTATTGCGATAGGAGCAGGGATTGAACTTGCAATGTTATGTGATCTGCGTATTGCATCAGAGCTTGCGTTTTTCAATCTACCGGAAGCTAAACCGGAACTAGGCATTATTCCCGCACTGGGCACAACCCAACGTTTACCGCGACTGATTGGTCATGCGCGTGCGAAAGAGATGCTGTTTCTTGGTAAGATGATTCGAGCAAAAACCGCATTGGAATGGGGCTTAGTCAATAAGGTTGTTCCACACAAGGAGGTTTTAAGCCAATCTATTGAGATGGCAAAGGTGCTGTTAGAGAGAGACACTGGGGTTCTCATCGAAATGAAAAAATGTGTCAACTTTGCCGCAGAGAATGATATTACAAAAGGCCTGGAATACGAGGTCGATGTATTTGCTAAAATGATGAGGTTGAAGCTGACGGAAAAGAAAGCCACTGTAGAGACGTAAAATTAATAAAACAAAGCATTATAATTGATATAATGAATTCTTCTTTTTTTAATAACAATTTCCTGGAGGTAATCGAATGAGTAATAAGACAGCAATAGTAACTGGTGGCACAAGGGGCATAGGCAAGGCGATAGTACTTGAGCTGGCAAAAAGCGGATGCAATGTTGCCTTCAACTATAGTAAGAGTGATGATCTGGCAAATGAGCTCGTAAAAGAGATAGAAGCACTTGGAGTCAAAGCCTTGGCAAAAAAGGCGGATGTGGCTGATTTCGAAAGTGCGAAAGATATGATTAAAAAAGTTAAGGATGAATTCGGTCAGATAGATTATCTGGTCAACAATGCGGGAATTACGAGGGACAAGCTCCTTGCCATGATGAAAGAAGATGACTGGGATGACGTGATCAATATAAACCTGAAGAGTGTATATAACTTTTCCAAGGCGGTAGTCATGACCATGATCAAACAGAAAAATGGAAAGATACTCAACATAACCTCTGTCAGTGGCATTGCGGGTGTCGCAGGCCAGACCAACTACTCCGCTTCCAAAGCGGGCATGATAGGCTTCACAAAAGCCCTTGCAAAAGAAATAGGCAAGGCAAAGATCAATGTTAATGCTATTGCGTGCGGCTTTATAGAAACGGACATGACATCAGAGCTACCTGAAGAATATAAGCAGAAGATGACAGCTATGACTGCCCTTAAGCGATTCGGTACAACTGACGACGTAGCGAAGCTCGCGAAGTTTTTGCTGTCAGACGATGCAAGTTATATTACCGGTCAAGTCGTGTCTCTTGATGGCGGATTGGCGTTATAATTTAAATAGGACGCTGATTTCCGCAGATATATACAGATAGCTATTTCCAGAGCTAAGCTCAGCTTTGACAGAATTATCAAGATGAATTTGTTTTTTTAATCCATATAATCTGTGTTGATCTGTGTCCTGAATTAAAATCCTGCTGTGGTTAAAATAGGACAGAAAGGAGTCTATTTCAAAATGCTCTTCTTATTAAAAGTTCAAATAAAAAAAATACCTGATATGCCGGTGAAGGACTTCCTGGGATTTGTTGTCAAGGAGTGGGAATATTTTATCAGGATGAGAAAAAGAGGCAGGATCCTTGCCGGTGGAAAACTCGCAGGCAGCAGAGGTGCCGCCGCTATTATCGAAGTTGATTCCAATGAAGACCTTGACCAACTTGTGTCAAATCTGCCATTGTTTCCATTCTTCACTGATATAGAAATCACCCCGCTCGTCCCCACAGACAAGGCGTTACTTGATGTTAAACGTATCCATTCTCTTATGAAGTAAAAATTCCGATAAGCATAAAATTGTGGTCAAGTACTAAGGTCTACGGCTACAGCAATATACAATGAAACGTACATTTGACTATAAAATAGGAGTTATTTCTGACACTCATGGTCTTGTCAGGAAAAGTGTTCTCAAGTCATTTAAGGACGTGGATCTGATTGTACATGCGGGAGATGTGGGAAAACCGGAGGTACTTGACACACTACAAGCCGTAGCAAAGGTTCATCCTGTTCGTGGAAATGTTGATGGTGGCAAATGGACTGAGAACCTCCCTCTCACTGATGTAGTACAAGTTGGGCAAGTATATTTATATGTCCTTCACGACTTAGATACACTTGAACTGGATCCAGCAGCGGCAGGATTTAACGCGGTTATCAGTGGACATTCACACATACCAAAGATTGATAAGATAGACGACATCCTCTTCCTCAACCCCGGAAGCGCAGGGCCCAAACGGTTTAATTACCCGATTTCTATTGCCTTCTTGTATATAAAAGGGACTTCTATAGAAACAGAAATAGTGGAATTAAAGGGATAAATCTTTTTCAAGAAACTTCTTTGCTTCTTCTTTTGCTTTCACAAGAGAATTTGGGAAATGATCTATCAGTTTATGAAAATACTGGTTCATGTGTTCAAAATCCTTTTCCACTTCATCATCAGTAAATTCCAGTACTCGTTCATAATAATCAATAGCGATATCATATTCTTCCTTCCTATCATACATTTCACCCAACGCCAGATAAAGCAGAGGATTATTTGGAGCAAACCCAAGCCCTCTATTTAATAGTTCTTTCGCCTTACCATATTCCTTCTCTTCTCCATAAATAAAACTAAGGACACCAAGAGCATAAATATCGCTGTTATTTAACTCCAACGCCTGCATGTAACTCTCTTTCGCTTTATTTACTGAAACCGCTGAAGATGATTTCATGAAAATACCTACTATTTGCTGCATCATTGCATTTTTCAGATAAGCATCTCCTCTGATTATATAGTTTCTATAATCACCCGGAAAATATTCAACAAGCTCGTCAATTAGATCGAGATTACCACTTCTGAATATTATATTTATAATCTCTTCATGGTTAAGTTCATAATCAATACTTTCAATACAACAGATTACCTTCGATTTTGAATGACTATGCACATATTCATTCTCATCCAAAATCAATTTTTCCAGTTTATTCAATGCTCTGTTTTGAGCACATCCAACTAATGAGACTAAAATAGTGATAATTACTGCAACAGTTCCAAATTTTGATAAATTGTTTCTCATCGTTAATGCATTATAATTAAAATGTTACTGGATGCAAGCTTTTGGACGATAAATGGAACACGAACAAAAACCTAACCGGACGCTCTTGGGATTTTAATGATAGCACTATGACAAAACTGCAGTTCAGATGTATTACATGAAATAAAAGTAGCTGGTGGGATATGCCCATCAGCTACTTTTATTTACAAGCAACTTTGAGATTTGATTATTACATCATTCCGCAAATCGAAGAAATGTTTTTACAGAATTTCTATCTGCCGAATGGTTGGATTTATATCAGTCGTTAGTGGACTCCAGCAGGAAATCGTAACAGTTATCTCTGATTTCAGGATTGGCTCGTTGCTTCATTGCATCACGAGGATGCTGATTCAGGTGGCCACTGATTCCATAAATATCATTAAATCCCCACTCAATCTCCTTGCGCAGCGGCACCAAGGTCTCCTGTATGGCCTTGTATATCGGCCTTACATCAAACTTTGGATTCTTCAGAAAATTAAGAAGAAGTTCGATATTACAGTTACCGGCTCCACGGCCAATACCGTTTATGGTGGCATCAAGCAGATTGACACCATCTATAATAACCTGCTGGGTATTTGAAAAAGCCAGTTGCTGGTTATTGTGAGCGTGGAACCCGAGTTCCTTGCTCGGAGCATGCTCTTTATAAAGCTGCAGATAGCTGGTTATCTGTTCTGAATAGAATGCTCCGAAACTATCCACCAGATAAAGGTAGTCCACCTCGTCTGCTTTATCAATCTGCTTCAGGGTCTCTATCAACTCAGTTTCTATCGCAGCAGAACATGCCATAATATTGATAGTGGTCTGATAACCCAGATCCTTGCTGCGCTTCACCAGATCCAGCCCTTTGTCAATATCTGCAACATAGCATGCCGTACGTACCATCCCGACAACACTCTGATCCGCAGGAGGCAGTGCTGACACATCTACTCTATCCACATCATACATTACAGCCAGCATCGGCGGCTTCTCACACTCATAGGAATCAACGATATATTTCATATCATCCTCATCGCAAAAATTCCATTTGCCATATTTTTCCCGTGTATATTCATCACTCACACAAAGCTTTTTACCAATCTCCATGATGTCAATACCGCTATCACAAGTTGCGCGATAAATCGCTTTAACAAAATCATCCTTAAATTGGTAATTATTGATAAGACCGCCATCTCTTACGGTACAATCCAAAACCTTTATTTTTTCTCGATACATCTTCTCTGCTCCTGGTAAAATATCCTTAATCTGCCTCATAAAATCCAAACTTCACATTTTAACTCAATCATGCATAAAAAAACAAGCGAGAAATATGAAATTAGAAAATATATACACTTTATATACAATAATATTTATTGTATTTTATGAAACTCATGATAATATCATGACTCAAATTTAGAAAGAATTATTGAAATGAAAGGTGTAGATTTCAACTGTGCATAGCCCAGAATCAGGTAAAAACACTCATAAAAAAAAGCAGAGAAATCCATGGTATAAAGAAGGCTTAAGATTTGAATGCCAAAGATGTGGTAGTTGCTGTAGAGGCGAGCCTGGTGTTGTCTGGATGACTAAGAAGGAGATAAAAAACACCTCTATTTCCCTGGGCATATCAATGGACCTATTTATTAAGAACCATGCAAGGTTGATTAATGGGCGAGTCAGTCTGCTGGAGTATGATAACGGAGACTGCGTCATGTATGACAATGGGTGCAAAATATATGAAACCAGGCCGCGTCAATGTAAAACGTTCCCATACTGGAGCTCTAACTTGAAAAACAAGGCTGAATGGGAAGAACAGAAAAGGACGTGTCCTGGAATTGATAAGGGGAAGTTACATACACCGGATGAAATAGAAAATCGTTTCAGGCCTGAATTGAGTGATTTATGAATAACGGAAATAATAAGCCCGTTTTTTCAGGAAATCAGTCAGATGTCATCACAGACAATAATGATCAGTGCCAGAAAAGGATTGGGATACTTGGCGGCACTTTCAATCCGATACACACGGGACATTTGATTATGGCAGAAGAGGTTTGCAAGCAACACCATTTATCAAAGATAGTTTTTATGCCCACATACATCCCTCCTCATAAATATGTAAATGATTTAGCAGAGGCACATCATCGTCATAAAATGATTCAAGCAGCCATTAGTGATAAACGCAAGTTTGAAGTATCCGATCTCGAAATTATGCGTGAAGGCAAGTCTTATACTATAGACACTATAGAGGAAATTCTGAATCACTACGGTGAAGATAGTGAAATATTTTTGATCATTGGAGCTGACTCATTAAATGAACTGGAATTATGGAAGAATATCAAAAAGCTTTCTCAACTCTGCCACTTTGTAATTGTAAATAGACCAGGGTTCAAAATAGAAGCGTCAGTCAGACTCGAAGAAATCATTGGCAATGTCAACCTATTAGATATGGAAAGTTTAAGAATAGAGATCCCTCCTGTTGATATCTCATCTACAAATATAAGAAAGAGATTGAACGGTGGTGTTGGAATCAAAGACCTTGTACCTGAATGTGTTGAGGCATATATAAAAGAACATGGTTTGTATTCATCTACATGAATACGAGTGGGGGCTGGCCTGTGTGTCTGCCCTGACATGAAAAGGGATGACCACACTGGTTCACCCCTACATAAAATACTGTAATTGTATATAACAACCTATGAATCGTTTATTCCGTTTCTGGTGGTTTCCCCTTGTGTTGCAGATAATAACACTTGTGGTATTCGTGCTGTTGATTGTTGATGGCTTTGCGGCGGACACTGACGACATGGCATTTGCCAGGGTTCTCCGTAACACGAACCTGGCAAACCTGATTGTCTGGTCGTACTGGTGGCCTGTGATTATCATCTCGGCAATTTTCTTCGGACGAATCTGGTGCATGGTCTGCCCGATGGAGTTACTCACTTCACTTGCTGCACGGATCGGCCTGAAGCGAAGGCCGCACAGATTCGTACGATCCGGCTGGATTATTACTCTATTCTACATTCTAATCCTGTTCGTTGGTATTCACACTCTTGCCATCCATCGTATACCGTTTAGAATGTCTATCTACCTGATGGTCCTGCTGTCCTCTACCGTCATAGTCGGCTTAATATTTTCCCGAAACACTTTCTGCGCCTATTTCTGCCCTGTAGGACATCTACTGGGACTGTATGCCCGTCTTGCACCTTTTGGCTGGTCGACAGGTGACATCTCAATATGCAGGAGCTGTAAAGACCATTCCTGTACCGCCAGTGTAAATGCATATGTTTTTCAAGGACGTAGTTGCGGAGTTGGCCTGAATCCTGCGCATGTTAATGATAACACTGACTGTCTGCTGTGTGGTCAGTGTGTAAAGTCATGCGAGCACAATAACCCTGGTATTGAAGGGAGACCCAACCCGGGGTGGTTTGTACGACCATGGTTCAAGGACATTCTTGCACTGAAACCAATGTCTGCCGCCCAGACAGCATTCTGTCTTATTGTATCTGGATTCGTGGTTTACGAAGTATTTACCGAATGGAAGGTTACAAAAGGGCTGCTACTGTGGATGCCGGATAATGTAAATATTTGGCTGGGCACAGACAACACATGGTCACATGGACTGATCAAATCATTGATACTATTCGTGGTCCTGCCAACTTTGCTCTGGCTGTTGCCGTATGGTTTGTTCAGGTTGTCAGGAGGAACACTGCCTATCGGACGGTTTTTCTCCGTTTTCGGAACGGCATTCATCCCGATCATGGCTGCACCGCACACTGTTAAGGCATTGCTCAAAACGACGTCACGTATTCCCTACTGGGAGAATGCCTTCACTGATCCGGTTGGTGTTGAGTCCGCAAGAGGTATCCTTGACAAATCTCTCCAACTGGCATCGTTACCTGCCTGGCGTGATCCTGCTGTAACAGTATTATCGCTGGTTTTAGTATGCTGTGGTATAGCGGTCAGTACAGTTACTGTTCGCAAGCTTACGATGACTCACGTACGTGACTCCGGGCGTCGCGCATGGGCACTCTATCTCATTCCAGGCCTCTATGGTGGAGCATTTGCGGTTATGATCTTCCTGTGGCGTATTTTATGATGAAATTGAATGACAATGCTAAAAAGAAAGAATTTAAAATTTGTCCAAAAAATCTTTGCCCTTCTTAATGCTTTCAACGGGATGCTGCATTGTTTTAGAATTGATAACATAGAACCCGTGATATCCTGTTGATTCAAGTGTAGAGACAAATTCCTCAACCGGTATAATACCATCTCCAATTGGCACTTCTATCTGTCTGCCCTCTTCCGTTTGTCTGGTATCCCATAGATTTGTGTGGATTATATATTCGTGCAGTTCATATATACCCTTTATCGGATCCAGATTGGTTGTCAGTAGAGATGCAGGGTCATAGATTAATTTAATACCTTCGGTGTGTAATGATTTTAGAAAATCTTTTAGTGTAGAATAACTATCATACGAAGCCTTGACGGCGAGTCTGCATCCATAATTTTCAGCATGCTGTCCTACCTCGCTAAGGGCCGTATTTACGGCATGCCAATGTGTAGAACTGTTATCGGTTGGTATGCTGCCTATCTGCACAGTTATAATATTGGTTTGTAGATCCAGTGCAAGGTTTATAATCTCTTTTGTTCTCTTGATAATAAGATCAAATTCATTATGATTGATAAATCCAACACCAAGCTCTCCACCCAGGGCACAGAGACTTAATTTGTTTAAATCTATAATACGCCTTAATTCGCGTCTACCAGTCTGTGATAGATTTTCAGGAGTTATATCTCTTTGTGTTGCATCGATCTGAACGCCTTTGAAACCAAGGTTGGCAGCAGTCGCTATACCATCCTTAATCCTTAATCGAAGTGATTCCAGCACAACACCTGTTTTTTGTCTTATCATGGTACCAGTACAATTTTCCCAAACTGTTTTCTATCCAACATCTTCGTTTGGGCTGCCACCGCATCTACAAGAGGAAATACCGAATCCACGACAGGTTTAAGTCTGCCGGACTCAATAAGTTCCAGGATCTTCAATAATTCACTCCTGCTTCCCATATAACAGCCTGATATTGAAAGTTGTTTGGCAAATAAAAATCTTATATCTAAGTTTACTGTTGGACCGCTTGTAGCTCCACAGGTAACTATTCGACCGCCCCGCTTTAGACACAGCATACTCTTTTCCCACGTTTCAGGGCCAATATGTTCAAATACCAGATCGACACCTTTACCATCCGTAAACTCATTTACTTTGTCTACAAAATCCTCCTTTGAATGATTTATTACATGGTCGGCACCAAGCGCTCTTGCTTTTTTCAGTTTTTCATTACTACCGACAGTTGTAATAACATTTGCTCCACTGAGTCTGGCGATCTGTATTGCAGCACTGCCAATACCGCTGCCAGCAGCGTGGATAAGGACAGTTTCTCCTGTTGTAAGATTTCCACGCGTCTTCAACATATTCCATGCAGTCAGGAATACCAGTGGTACCGCCGCCCACTCCTCAAAGGATATTTTATCCGATACAGGAATTATGTTTTCTGCCGGAGCCTTTGCATATTCTGCATAGCCACCATTTACCTGGAAACCCATAATTCTGAATTCATGGCAAAGACTGTCATTTGAGGATAGACAGAATTCACACTTGCCACAACTTATTCCCGGAGAGATAAGAACACGTTGGCCTATGCTTAAATCTCTAACTTTAATTTCACTACCAATCCCTGCTATTTCTCCGGTAATTTCACAACCGAGTACGTGTGGCAGTGGTAGTGTAATACCCGGCAATCCTTCCCTTACCCATATATCAAGATGATTTATTCCGCATGCCTTTACGTTAACAAGGACTTCAGAAGAAGAAATCTCCGGTTCCGCAAAATCGGTATATACTAATTTATCAACACCGCCATGTTCTTTAAATACTGTTGCCTTCATTATTCTACTTTCTCAAATGAGTCTTTGCCGGCGCCACATGCCGGGCAAACCCAATCTTCCGGCAGGTCTTCATACGGGGTACCTGGATCAATATCACTAATACTGTCCCCTTTTTCCGGATCATATATATAGCCGCAAACAGTACATTCCCATTTTGCCATTCTTCAATCTCCTTAATGTAAACCGAATTTCTATAGTATTCACAAAAGCAATCAAGCTAGACTGCCGGCGGCAGAAACACAAACCGCATTATCTTCACAATATTCTCTTACTCCGGAGATAACGTTGCCAATAGCCGTATCGATAGGTTCATGTATTGACGCTCCGGCAGCACGCACATGCCCGCCCCCTCCAAACTCTGACGCCAGTTTGGAAACATCTGCCGTGTGTTTTGATCGAAAGCTTACCTTTGTTTTCCTGTTACCAATTTCTCTGAAAATGATTACAACCTCCACCTCTTGTACCGCACGAACAAGATCAATAATAACATCCGTATCCACAAATGGCACACCTGATGATTTAATCATCTCTTTTGTTATCTTGGTCCATACCACTTTACCATCACATTCCGGACGCAAGATACTAAGCGCAAGGCTCAACAATTTCAGATAACTCTTGTGTTTATTCTGGAAAAGCTGCTCATATATTATCTCAGATTTAACTCCAATCTTAATTAAATCAGAACAGGCTTTTAAGGCCGTTGCACTTGTATTACTGAATTTAAACCACCCGGTATCAGTTGCAATTGAAAGATATAAAGGAGTTGCGATTTCCAGAGTTATCTCTCCATTCATAAAGTTAATCAAGTCGAATATCAATTCTCCGGCAGAAGATGCGTGTTGATCTATAAAGTTTATATCAGCATATCCGGAATTTGATGCATGGTGGTCTATGCAAACCTTAGTAATTGAACTGGCCTTAATCATATCAGCAAAATCACCCAGCTGACTCCAATCAGCAACATCAACAATAAATATCGCGTCATAATCGTTAAGGTTTATATTAACATCCTTATTTCTCAAAAACTTAACATCTTTATCTGTGTCAAAGCAACGGTAAACAGCAGGCAGTGCTTCATTGTTTACTATTACCGCATCCTTATTTATTCCACATAAAAACCTTTTAAGTGCAAGTTCAGATCCAATTGCATCTCCTTCTGAAAAGAGATGGGTCGTTATAATAAACTTCTTGCCCTCATTTATAATATCTACAATTTCTTGCCACATATTTAGTACTTAAACTCCTTTCAGTTGTTAAATTCTACCATTGCCTCTCACACTTCCAGCATCCATGGGATTTCTTCCTCTGCAAACAAGAGTGAGGGTTCTGTAATTACTCGAAATTCGTCCTTGAATTGCGTAACATGAGCACGTTCCATCTTTATAAGTGTTTCAAACAGTATTTTAGCACCTTCATCATCTGTTTTCTTTGCCGCGTTTTCATAGAATTTACAGGCATTCTCTTCAGTGGCTATTATTATCTTAATTACATCCTCATAATTTGCTCTCTTTTCAGGCTTCTCAATCTTGACGGCTTTTGACGTTTTTATCTTCTTGTCTTCCGGGATTTTACCGAAAGTCTCCTCATACCACTTTCTTAATCGGTCATAATGTTTTTGTTCTGCGTCCGACATTACATCAAACTTAAGTTTTGCCGCCTTGTCTTCAAGCTGCGCTGATATTCTCTTGTACAATGCGCTAGCTTTAAGTTCTTCTGCCATTGCAGTTTCCACAATACTCAATGTAACATCTTCTTTTTCTTCAACATTTTTTTTCTTCTGCAATAGTTAATCTCCCAATAATTTTAGAAAATATTTGCAAAAATATTATAGACTGGGATTCACATTATCAAAAGGAAAAGTTTGTTTGATGGTATGATCGTTTAAGTGGCGGACAATATACACATCCCGACATGCAAGTACATTGATTCCATGACGCGGTATTAGATAAGGGAAGCAAACTTTTTACCAAAATCTTCACATCCGTTTAGCGCTTCTTCAGAAGGTGTCATCCTTAACTTACAACCTTCAACAACTATCTTGAAACGTAAACTTTTTAAGATATCTTCAATTATCTGCACGGCTTCTCCACTCCACCCGTAACATCCAAATACCGCAGCTGCCTTGCCCCTGATATTCACCGTTACCAGACTTGAAATAATATCAAATATTGGTTTTGGGGCCTTCGCGTTAAGCGTAGGTGTCCCAAGAATAATACCATCAGAGGCATCAATTTCGTCAAGCAAGGAGTCCATATCGATTTCTGCTGCATTTAAAAGTGTAACATCTGTGTCGGGTTGGCATGCCCCTCTATAAATAGACTCTGCCATTTTTTGTGTGCTACCGTATGATGAAACATATATAATTACTATCTTTTTTTTGTCAGGATATTTTTTCGTTTTTCCTGCCCATTCTCTATAAGAACTAATATACTTGTCTAAATTTTCCCTTAGTATAGGTCCATGAGATGGAGCAATAATGTCTATATCAATATCCTTTATGTTGTCTAGAGCATCAATAACGTACTTCTTGAAAGGTCTTAATATGGTATCGTAGTAAAATTCATACGCAGCAAATGCATCTTCCTTGGAATCCAATTCATCGTTAAACCTTTTATCACTGCAGTAATGTGAACCAAACGCATCACATGGAAATAGTATTTTATCGGTTTCAAGATACGTAAACATGGTATCTGGCCAATGGAGAAATGGTGCAGAAATGAACTTCAGTACCTTACCGCCCAGATCAATACTGTCGCCAGCTTTCACCTCTTGGTAATCAAATTCTTTGTGCAAAATATTCTTCACGAAAGTCCTGGCGCCTCTGGAAAATACAGGGATTGCCTTGGGCGCTAACTCCATTAATCTGATCAAGCCGCCCGAATGGTCCGGCTCTGTATGATTGATAATTATATAATCTATATCTTCCGGCCTGACTAACGATCTTATTTTCGAAATAAAGTCATCTACACAATATGATTTTACCGTTTCTATGACCGCTACCTTCTCACCGCGGACCAGATAGGCATTATACGTTGTACCGTGCTTTGTTGGTATAACGATGTCAAATACAACAAGACCCGGATCCAGTGCACCAATCCAATAAACACCATCCTTAATCATAACCGGTTGATCCATTATTCCTTCTCCATTTGAAGATGTTTGATTTCTAATTTACGCGGCGAACTACCGGTACTTACCGACCAGTTTTTCGGCGGACTGATCTCATCCATATAATGCATTGTTTGCTGCTTGTCAAGTTGGACGTATATTTGATTCCATACACATGGCACATCATCCGCCACCTCACACTTACCGCCCATCGATCCGCCACATGGACCGTTAAGCAAACTTTTTGAACATCTGCTTACAGGACAAAAACCACCTGTTTTATCAAGAACACAGTCGCCACAACCGGCACATCTCTCCAGAAACAATCCGGGCTCTACCGGTGCACCCATAAAAGTAGTATTTAATCCCGGCAATACCCTTGACGGTGAATATTTCTCCGCTAGAGTTTGTACTCCCACACCACATGCTATAGAAACTACTGCGTCATAATCATTAATATAGTTTCCTATTGGCGCCACATACTCCTGTTCACACTGCCTTAAAACAGTCTCTTCTTTTATCTCAAGCGTTCGGCCATCTCTTTTAGCCGCAATGCGTAATTTCAGTGCGAGTTCCTCCACCTGTTTTTGGCCGCCGGTATGACATACCGTTACACAATCGCCACAGCCAATTACACAAATCCTACTGAAGTCTTTAACCAACTCATATATTTCCTTAAATGGTTTTGACTCAGCAACTATCATAATTTTTCCCCCGATATTATTTAGTATTCATGTAAGTTAAATATAATCGGATAATAGCATAAAATAGGCAGAAATGAAGCAAAAAAACCATAAATCATGTACATAATACCTTTAAGACCTCTGAAGAAATTATGGTGATCAGGGTTCGATTGAGAAGAAAATTACAAATTTATAAGTTGTACAAAAGCAACATTTATGCTTAGAATAAATAGCCTTATTTTTTCAGTTTTTTTAGAGATCACTTTTATGATAATTAAGAATATTGTAGTAGGTCCCTTAGAAGTAAATTGTTATATAATTGGGTGCGAGGAGACAAAAGAAGCAGCCATTATCGATCCGGGTGATAATGCAGATGAAATTATCAGTACCATAGAGAAAGAAGGACTCAATCCAAAATTTATAATTAATACACACGCACATTTTGATCATATCGGAGCCGTGAAAACGATACAGGATTATTTCAAAATAGATTTCATTCTACACAAAGATGATCTGTTTCTTGTTGAGAATGCAAGTGAGCAAGCTACATCGTTTGGTCTTAAACCTATATCAAAACCGGAAGTTAATAAACATGTCAATAACGGTGAAGAGATTACTTTAGGCAACAAGTCTATTACAGTCATTCATACCCCCGGACATTCACCAGGTTGTGTCTGCTATTACTCAGACAACAACGTCTTCGTTGGAGACACTCTGTTCGCAGGTTCTGTTGGAAGAACCGATTTACCAGGTGGTTCGCATGAATTGTTGATCAATTCAATAAAAGAGAGGCTATTCCCACTGGGCGACAACACCATTGTACACCCAGGACATGGCCCTTCTACAACAATAGAAAACGAAAAAGAACATAACCCATTCCTAAAATAAGAAATTGGAGAACACCTTTATGAAAAAGATAGGCGTTTTAACAGGAGGTGGCGATTGCCCTGGATTAAATGCGACAATCCGCGCAGTTGTTAGAAAAGGCATCAAAGACTACAACTACAAGGTATACGGAATACGAGAAGGATGGCACGGCTTAATCGAAGGAATGGTTAACGAGCTGGACATGCAGAGTGTTTCCGGGATTCTTCCCAGAGGTGGCACCATACTAGGGACAAGCAGGACAAACCCTTTTGGGCAAGATAACAAAGGAGATCCGGAAAAAATCCTGGAGAACATTAAAAAGCTCGATTTGCACGCAATTGTTTCCATAGGAGGAGATGATACTCAGGGCGTTGCATACAAGCTGTTTGAGATGGGTGTCAATATTATTGGAATTCCGAAGACAATAGACAATGATATTATGTGTACAGATTACACCTTTGGTTTTGATACCGCAGTAAATATCGCAATGGAAGCAATTGACAGGTTGCACACTACTGCTGAATCGCACAACAGGGTGATGGTAGTTGAGGTCATGGGAAGGCATGCTGGTTGGATTGCTACATTTGCAGGTATTGCCGGAGGTGCAGACATAATCATGATACCTGAAAAACCTGTAGACATGGAGGACGTTTATCAATCAATAATAAGAAGACGTTATGGTGGCAAAAAGTTCAGTATTGTAGTTGTATCAGAAGGAGTAAAAATACCTGTCGAAGATCAAGAAAAAGAGGGGTTTATTCTTCAAAGCGCTAGCACAGATGCTTTTGGACACGTAATGCTGGGAGGTGTAGGCTCGGTACTGTCGAATTTGATTGAGAAAAGAACAGGTTTTGAAACACGGCATACTGTGTTGGGGCATACACAGAGGGGTGGCACTCCCACCGCATTCGACCGCATCCTTTCTACCCGTTTTGGCATAGCGGCCATAGAATCGATACATAAGGGT
>CAXMPV010000011.1:0-17275 GCA_964195175.1 uncultured Thermodesulfobacteriota bacterium
GCGTTGTCGCTCTGGAATTCCACTCAATCAACGTAACGGTTTAAACAAGTACTCTAATCCATTCAGTTTGATTTCGTAAACGCATTTGAGCATATCACCGAGTGCGCCTTCCGGTAAACCCTTATTGACAGACCATATTATGTACCATTCAGGCAGATCTAGAAGTAACATATCTTTATATCTACCAAACGGCATACGCGCTTTCGCAAGTTTTAAGAGATACTCTTTATCGGATAACATATATCGAAAATTTTAAGTTAAAAGTGCCTAAAATGCCTATTCGCCTGCCAATCAGTTCGGGCAGGAAGTTGATAAACAGATCAACTTACAATAAAATACCTCTACACTTGAGTTAACTGCTAAGCAACGTTACTTACAATGCTCAAGTTATTACCTGGATTTATTAGATTATAATTATTTCTTCTTGCTCTCTTAAAAATCAAACATTGCCTGATTAGGTTTTAAAACGTCTCCCACCGCTGTTCTATATGCGCAATAATCACAATCGGCTTTTGCGTCAGGAATCTGACTGTGCACCAAGCAAGCATGAATATCATCGACAGTCTTAACTACCCAGGAATCATCTCCTTTATAAGGAATCAGAGTAATATCAAATTCCAGTGTTCCTTTAAACATCTCTCTATCGGTCTGCCCATTACAGTAAACATAATATCCGGTTTTGGAGACTGAGTATCCGTTCATCCGTAATAGCCACTGATAGATCTCCATCTGCCTCCTGTAGCCTATCTGCCAACCAAGATTAACATGTGTAATCTTTTCATTCTTGGATGTCGCCTTATAATCGACAACTATATATTCATCTTGAGAATTTACCCATAAATCATCAATAGCTCCAAAAATTAGAAGATTTGTAGCTTCGTGTAGATATTGAATGCCGGTAAAGTTTTGCCGCCACTTATCAAGATCTCTATGAGCTGCCGGCCTGGCATCAACACCATATTTTTCTAAAAGAGGATGGTTTTGATTTTTGGCCCGATAGTAATCAAACTCCTTTTTGAGCAAAGTATCAACTGCATTGTTCAGATTAAAAGGAAAACCTGGTACACGGCCCACCCCAAGCCTACGGTCTATATAGAAACAGCGTGGACATTGCAGGAAAAGATCAATCTTTGAACGGCTCAGCTTAAAAGGCTTTTCATCCTTTGGGTCATAAATATTTCTACTGCGTTTTGGATTGTAAAATTTAGACATATTAAATTTATTTACATTTTAGAAATTGCATGATTAATACCAACTAACATCTTATCCCCATACATGTTTTTAATAATTGAAGCAATTCCGGTATCAAGTTTGGCTTTTTTAGATTTCTGTTTCTTATTACAATCAAAGCTGAACGCATCATCCTGAACGGTCAGAATTTCAGGACTACCATGATAAATAGCAAGGGGCCAGAGGCAGCAGGATTCGGGCTTTGTATCATAAAACGAAAGATTGTTTTTTATTGCATGGCTATGAAGCGAGCATAAAACCTCTCCGTTGCTGTTACGCCAGGCAAAAAGGCATTGGCTGTCTTCATCTACATCTATGGTAATGAGATTGTCATCCGTTTCGTCGAAAACATTTCTATAGGAACTATTATCTATTAATTGAGGTGCAAATTCTGCAGCTCCAGGTGTGTGAGCAATTACTTTATCAACCTCATTCTTCTCTATACAGATCTCATACTCCGCACAGCAAGATATTTTACCTCTACAAATTCCAGGGTCACATTTATGTTTAATTGAGATAAGAGACTTTAAATCCACTTTTACGTTTTCAATAATTGGAAATAAATTACTCATATAATTTTTTTGAAATTCCTGTACCAGGACCTTATTTCAAAACATCTTCTACTGAATTCCAAACTTCAGGTGTTTCCATACAGAGTGATATTTTAACATCTTTAGTCAGGTCTCTAATAACCTTCCCTATCTCCTTATATGCGTCTGCTCTGGTTGGTCTGAAGTAACGGTATTTTCCATCGACGCACGGCACAAATTCACCCAACAGGAGATTGGTTTGAGGATTTCTTTCTCTTATTACTTTCGTCAAAGACGGAAGATATCTGAAACCGCCAAGACTTATAAACTTAACCCTTCCGAAATCCAATCTTTTAAAAAGGACCTCAAGCATTACCTTGTAATGTTCAAACCAGTCATCACACAGTATTATTGGATCCAGGCATATTCCTATATTATAACCTGCAGCCTGAACATCTTCTGCTGCTCCTATTCGTTGCTCCAGTGATGGTGCTTTGTGCTCATGTTTATCAACAATTATTTGAGGGCTGAAAGTCCATGAAACAACTATATTATTCGACGCCTTTATATTTAATAAGCTCTCTATGGTAGTGGTTTTGGTTCTGAGTTCCAGCCTTGCATTGGAATACTCTGAAAACAGTGGAATGAGTTTACAAGATAAACCGGTAAGATCGTCAAAGGCCAGCGCATCACACAATTCACCGGCATGGAATACTATCTTTTTATCGCATTCAGCAAGTAAAACGTTTTTTATTTCATCCAGCATCTCATCATGATTTACAAACACTGTGGGTACCGCATTATCAAAGTAGCACTGTAGAAAACAATACTCACAATCATAACTACAATTATTACCATGACTGATAAAATATTCCGTACTCCCCACTATGCCATCCCTGCACCTGAATTGCTTAACCAATCCACCTTTTTTACAAGCTATCGCCAGATACTCTTTACTCTTCTTAAAGATATCATCAACAGTGACACCCTCTATCTTGATACTTCTATAATCATCAATATATTCAATAGTTATATTCGGCAGTTTATTAAGTATCTGCCGTGTAACGGATGAATCTACAACGTCCTTTTCTATGAATATTTTTTTTAGCTGATATTTACTCATGTAATTATCTATTTCAATATGGATCACACTTCGACTCCGCTCAGTGTGACATCATCCCAATCGCTCAGTGTCACGTCATCCTGAGCGGAGTCGAAGGATGCTTTTTTGACTTTAGGCACTTTAGCTCACTTTTAACTTTTTGTTTTCCATACCCACCCCCACCAGGAGTATGTATACTTATAATGTCTCCGCTATTCACATTAATAGTAGTCTTAGACGGCAGTTTTTGTCGCCTGCCTTTCGAAATCAAAGTGTTTTGTCCGAGCTGACCTTTTTTACCACCCCTTAAACCATAAGGCGCATGTTTTCTTCTATCAGAAAGTATACTGACAGTCGCGGCTTGAAAGAATTCATAATTACGTATTATACCATGACCCCCTTTATGCCTCCCCATGCCACCAGATTGAGGGCGTATCCTATATTGGCTGATCCTGAATGGATAGTTATGCTCAATTGTTTCTACCGGAGTATTCAAGGTATTTGTCATATGTGTGTGAATAGCGTTAAGGCCATCAGAATTACGCCTTGCACCCATACCACCCCCAATAGTTTCATAATAGGTAAAATAGCTCTCCTTTAACTTGTCATAACCCCCAATTGCAATATTATTCATCGTTCCACTGCTTGCCGCCGGAATCATTTCAGGAATAGCTTTTGACAGTGCCCCAAAGACGACATCAACAATCCTTTGAGAGGTCTCAACATTACCGCCTGACACGGCACTAGGTGCTTTAGCATTTACTACAGAACCCTCCGGCGCAGTTATGCTGATCGATCTCATACAACCTGAATTTGATGGAATATCGCTATCAACCAGACATCGAAATACATAAAAAACACAAGACACAGTAACAGCATAAACAGCATTCACACAACCATCTACCTGCCTGCTACTTCCGGAAAAATCAACACACACCGAGCTCCCCTTTATGCTTACGCGTACCTTAATTCTGACAGATTCTTCAACCGTACCATCATCATCAAGATAATCACTAAACGAGTACTCACCATCAGGTATTTTTTTAATAACAGACTTCATTATCCTGGAAGAATAGTCTTGAAGTTCATGCGAATATTTTACAACTTCACTTTTTCCATATTTTGCACATAATTCATTTAACCTCTGTTTACCGATTGTATTAGCTGAAATCTGTGCGATTATATCCCACTCACGCTCTTTTGGAGTCCTGACATTAGAGGTGATAATACTCATAATCTCTCTGTTTATAATGTTTCCCTGTGCTATCATTACTGGCGGGATCCGAATCCCCTCCTGATATATTTCAGTAGCATTGCACATGGAGCCCGGAGACATTCCTCCTACGTCCGAATGATGAGCCCTGTTCGCTACGTAAAAAACAGGTTTCTTACTTTCTTTATAAAAGAAAGGAGTAACTAACGTAATATCAGGCAGATGTGTACCACCCCGGAATGGGTCATTTAATATCACAGCATCGCCATCACTCATTTCCACTGCTTTAATTGCTTCTTCTACCGACATGGACATTGATGCGAGATGTACAGGAAGATGTTCTGCCTGGGCAACCATTTCACCACGGTGGTCAAACAAGGCACACGAAAAATCCTTTCGCTCCTTTATATTCGTGGAAAAAGAAGATTTGCACAATACAACGCCCATCTCTTCACATATTGTAGAGAACAGGTTGTTGAATATTTCAAGATTAATGGGATTAAACATATGGAGAGTATAAAAAAAAATTGTATTTCTATTAATAATGCGTAATCATACCAGCATTTACTGTGAAATCAAATTGGAATCTCACAGGCATGCAACACCGGTCAAAAATGATAAAGTCATTGAATTCTCCCTGTTTCTGTGATTAAATGGACTAAATTTATTCGAATAATTATTGGGAGAGAAACAGATGCGCAGACCATTTTTTAATAAAATAACGGCCCCCCTCTTTGCTTTCATACTGATTGGTTTCGTTTGTATGCAGCTTAATTCTGCATACGCGAATCCTAAGGTTTTAATGGAAACATCAAAGGGAAATATAACGATTGAATTGTACGAGCAGGAAGCACCAATTACTGTCAAAAACTTTTTATCATATGTATCTGACGGTTTCTACAATAATCTGATTTTCCATAGAGTAATACCAAATTTTATGATTCAGGGCGGTGGCTTTGATGCTAAAATGAATCAAAAGCCTGTAAAGGATCCTATTAAAAATGAAGCACGGAGAGGGTTAAATAACAAGAGAGGCACGCTCGCCATGGCGAGAACAAATGTTATTAATAGTGCCACGGGACAGTTCTTTATCAATTTAATCAATAATGATTTTCTTAATCACAAGGACAGCTCATCAAGCGGTTTTGGATATGCCGTTTTTGGTGAGGTTATAGATGGTATGGATGTGGTTGATAGTATTGGCAAGACAAGAACTCATGCCTTCGGTATGTTCAGAGATGTACCAATTAAAGAGATATTTATCAAGAATATGAGTGTAATAGAATAAGGGCTTAACCGGCTTGTACATTCAATTTTAGATTTACTTGATCAAGACATATACTGCCACAACTACAGAGCAAAACCCTCAATATCTTTAAAAGATATTGGGGGTTACGAGATTTAGACACCCCCTACGCTCAAGTATCAATTCCATATTTACAATCAACAGTAATCTATAACTAACGTATTTCATACAGAATCATTTTCTGTTTTGTTAATTAGTTATATAACTCACGAGCTGTAATGACAATGAATATGAATAAAAGTGTATATTCATTGACGTATTCGTTGAACAGTTAAACAATAAACTCCTGTTTTTACACGAACACACACCTAAGTGCAATATCATTCATAGATTAAATACAAAACTTTTTGCAGTCTCGCGCGTTGCAAGATAATGACTTATGATCTATTGATCTATTTATTACAGGTATCACTAATATTATGAACATTGAACGGCACGCTTATTGCCATTTACATCCAACAGAAAGTAAAGATTTTATCTAGAGTCTTCCCTGTTTGTGTCAATAATAAGGAAAGAAAGTTGCTTTCGCCAGTTGTATATAATTGCTAAAAATTTAACCCAAGTAAAACCTTAGCAAATAAAAAAAGGCTCTTACGTGTCCGTGTATCGTATTGCTTCACAACCGAATCAAATATAACTCAATATTGAAATACATCGGTATGACGATGTTACTGCACAGCACCTATAAGAGTCTTTTTTTATTTGTTATGAAATCGCCTCCCTTTCGGGAGAATTCCAGTACGGAAGATGGGACGCTCTCGAAAGCGGGGTTCTTAAGCCCCTGTAAAAGGCATGAGGAAGAGTGGTGCTGTAACCAGGCATGTACAAACTCTCAATTCCCTACTGAAACACGTCATCGAAAGCATAAACTACCACAGAAGTATCAAAAAGCTTGAATAATCCTGTCTCGATAAATGAAGAATAGGTTTCATAAAATACTGGTGTAGTGTCAATGATATAACTTTTGCAATCTTTCAAAAAAATCAGGAAACGTTTTTTCAACACATTCCGGATTCTTTATCCTTATCCCTTCAGTCCTCAAACCGAGAAGGGAAAAACTCATTGCCATGCGATGGTCATTGTAGGTTGATATTTCTGCAGAATGTGGAGGTGATGGAACAATTTCAATACCGTCTTCAAACTCTATGGCTTCTACTCCGACTTTCTTAAGTTCGTTAACAATAGCCGTAATACGATCTGTCTCTTTGTATCTGAGATTTTTAACATTTCTTATGCGCGTCTTCCCCTTCGCAAATGCCGCAACAGGTGCGAGAGTCTGTACAACATCAGGGGTTTCATTCATGTCCACATCTATCCCCCTCAATTCACCACCCTCAACTTCCAGCCAGTCGTGAGACTTCGCCGTTCTGCAACCCATTTTACCCAGAATATCAACAAACTTTGTGTCACCCTGCAACGAGCTATCACCCAGGCCTTCAACCCTGACCTTGCCTCCGGTAATGGCAGCGGCAGCAAAGAAATAAGATGCGCTTGATGCGTCCGGCTCTACCATATATTCACAACCTTTATACTCCTGACCCGACTTAACAATAAACTCTTTGTATGAATCTCTTTCTACAGCAACTCCAAACCTTTCCATAACATCTATAGTCATATCAACGTAATTCTTTGAAGCGAGATCATCACTTACAACTATTCGGACATCACTGGTTGCATAAGGTGCCGTTAAAAGGATGGCACTGATATACTGGCTACTGATATTACCAGGAATATTAACAGTTCCTCCCCTTAAACCACAAGCATTTATCAATACTGGCGGACAACCTGTGCCCTCCTTTGATACCACATCTGCACCGAGCTGATTTAATGCATCAATCAACTGTTGTATGGGCCGCTGTCTCATTCGCTCTATACCATCTATCTCATATTTCCCGTTACCAAGTGTCAAGGCGGCTGTCATAAATCTCACTACCGTTCCTGCATTACGCGCAAATAAGCTTGCCCTGTCTACAGGTATCTTCCCCTCACACCCTTTTATTTTTATCGTATTATCTTCAGTTATTACATCTACCTGTATGCCAAGCTTACCCAGACAGGAAATCATAACCCTTGTATCTTCACTTAATAATGCATTCTTCATTACCGATTCGCCATTAGCAAGTAATGCCGTTATTAGTGCTCTGTTCGTATAGCTCTTCGAACCTGGAATCCTGACCGTTGCATTTATCTTGTCAACAGGCTTTATTTCAATCATCGTTCTATTTATCCTTTCAAAAGAGGGATTATAGACGGACACATACCGTTCATCAAGGACAAATGCACAAGCAAAACTATTAGCGCTTGATTCCGCAGATTAATTTAATGCCTTTTGCCACTCAATGATTAAAAAGTATTGACAAAAAAATTGATTTATGAGACAAATGGTATGTTTAATTTTGAATATTTTTGATTCGTTTTATAAAGACAGATAGGAGTAGTTTTTTGGAAAACAGAAATAAAATTGTTATTGGCTCTAGAGGAAGCAAATTGGCTTTAATCCAGGCGAATTGGGTAAAGTCGGAACTGGAAAAAGCCAATAAAGAGATAGAATTTGTTATTGAAGTTATAAAGACAACCGGTGACAAGATACTAGATACCCCTCTTGCCAAAATAGGAGACATAGGACTCTTCACAAAAGAGCTTGAGGAAGCCCTTCTTGATAAGAGAGTTGATCTGGTTGTCCACAGCGCAAAGGATATGCCTACAGCGATTCCTGATGGCCTCGAAATCGGAGCGGTAACAGAACGTGAAGACCCGCACGATGCGTTAATCAGCAAGGACAACAAATCACTACAAGACCTTCCTCAGGGTGCGACACTCGGAACTAGCAGTTTAAGACGCAAGGCACAGATCCTCGCACTCAGACAAGACCTCAACATAGTTGACCTTAGAGGAAACCTGGACACCAGATTAGGCAAACTGGAGTCAGGTGAACTTGACGCAATAGTTGTAGCGAAGGCCGGCCTTAACAGACTGGGCCATGGAGACGCAGCCAGCGAAATAATCCCATCTGACATAATGCTCCATGCCGTTGGACAGGGAGCACTGTGTATAGAAATCAGGGAAAACGATGAACAGATCAATAAAATGATCAAAGCCTTACAACACTTCGATACCAGATATGCAGTATTTGCAGAAAGAACTCTTCTGAAAAGGCTACAGGGAGGATGCCAGATCCCAATAGGTGCCCATGCAGAAGTCATATTCCCGGTTAATCTGAAAATGGAAGCTGTTGTATGTTCACTCGATGGAACCACTATCATCAGGGATTCCATTGAGGGTAAAGTAGATGATTATGCTACTATGGGAAACGAACTTGCAGAAAAGCTACTCGGAAGAGGAGGGCGTCAGATACTGGAAGATATAAGGACAACACTTGCCGAAGAGCAAATAAACTAAACCTCTCGTAAACGAGAGTACAGAAAGAGAATTACCAGTGGATATATAATGTACAAGCATCGCTTGTTTATTATGTATCCACCATTTTTTCAATTGTTTACAGAATGATTTCTAAAACAACATTTCTTTTATACCTCTTCTTACCTCTGCAGTAATCCACCACAACCAATCATATTTCAATCATCAATGGGACTTCACCACAGTCAGGAAACTTATAACACTTTACACATTCTGACCATATTTTATGAGGCAGAAGATCCTTGTCAATTCGCTTGAAACCCATATGTTCAAAAAACTCAGGAATATACGTTAAAACAAACAACCTGTTTATACCAAGTTCTTTCCCCTCTTCAAGGCATTTTTGCACCAACTCTTTACCAATTCCTTTTTTCTGGAAATTTTCATCAACTGCAAGTGATTTGATCTCTGCCAGATCCTTCCAGAATACATGTAACGCCGCACACCCTTTTACACTTCCATCATCAATGTAAACATAGTAATCACGGATTTTTTCATATAGCTCACTCAAAGGCCTTGGCAACATCAGGTCTTTTTTTGCAAATTTATTTATCAACATGTTCATCTCTTCCACGTCATCTACGTAAGCATCTCTTAACATTGTCTATAAACCTCAGCCCTTACTCTATTAAAATCCTATTATTAATCTGTTTTTCAAGTTAGCATCTTAATATTTTGTTTAATAATTATCAAATTATTTATATATTAGAAGATTATAATTTTACAGGCTTCCCCGGATATAAGACACCGAGGACATAACATTAACTGCTTAAACAATGACTAAAACAATCACAACGTTTACAAAACTCATATTACATCATGTTATTCAGACAATAATTATTGTCTTGCCAATAATACCTGTCCTGACTTTTACTTCTCTGACATACTCTCAAGACATGTCATTAACTGAACTGGAAACTAAGGCTCTTTTGCTTAATAAGCAGGGACGATATTCAGAAGCGGTCAAAGCTGCTGAAGAAGCATTAAAGGTAACAGAAGAGAAATTTGGATCTGATCATACAAAAACTGCGGCTTCCATCAGTATTCTGGGGTTGCTCCATTTTTCACATTGCAAATATTCAGATGCCGAACCCCTCTATATGCAGGCGCTCAAAATTAATGAAAAAGCTTTAGGAAAAAATCACCCTGATGTCGCAACTGATCTTGAAAATCTGGCTCTACTCTTCCAAGCTCAGGGTCGATATTCAGAAAGTATTCCCCTTTACAAGCGTGCATTGGAGATTAAGAAAAAATCATTTGATACTAACCACCTTACCGTTGCTAAAACCATGAATAACCTGGCGGCGCTTTATTTTTCGCACGGTATGTATCAGGAAGCAGAACCACTTTTCGAACAGGCACTCTCTATATTAGAAAAAAATCCTGAAGTAGACCATGGCAAAATGACGACATCCCTGAATATTCTTGCATTGGTTTATCAGGCTCAAGGTAAATATGCCAAAGCGGAACCACTCTTAAATAAGGCGCTTGCGTTAAGTGAAAAGGCCTATGGGCAATACAATCCCTCATATGCAACTTCCCTGAATAACCTTGCGGGACTATACAAGCTACAACATAAATACTCCAAGTCAGAGAAGCTTTACAAACACGCACTTAAAATAAGAGAAACAATTCTCGGGAAGAACCATCCGGATGTAGCTACATCCCTGAGCAACTTAGCAACACTCTACTACACTCAGGGTAAATATTCGATGGTTGAACGACTCTATAAACTGGCACTGGCAATACTGGAAAAAAACCTGAAACCGGGTCATCAAGATATAGCAACATTACTGAACAATCTGGTAACACTTTACACCGCTCAAGGCAGACACTCTATGGCAAAGCATTATCATGCACGCTTGCAATCAACCTGGGATAGCGCTCTGAAATCAGAATCAGGTACCATGCCGGCCAAACGGGAAACAATGCAAAACGAAGACACATGGAAGGGACACGTGTACTCTTCAAAATTTTCACGGACCTTTCACCGACCTGATTGTGCGGATTTGCAAAGCAGTCCTGATGATATAATCGATTTTCAATCCAGAGAACACGCTATACGGGACGGAGCAATACCATGTACTGCATGCAAACCGTGATGATAGATCTCAATCGTGATCTACATATCTCATTGCTCTCTTGCATCAAAACCATATTTATTTTAGAATGTAAATCTTTATTAATTTTATAGATTAAGGGTCAGATCAATAATGTTAAAACTAGGTAATATCAGCCTTGACGTACCATTTTATCAGGCACCGTTGAGCGGATACACAGACAGGGCTATGCGGGTATTGGCCCATCGGTATGGCGCACCGCTAACATATACCGGTGTTATACTCGCTAAAATCGCCCTCCACAAAAAAGCCTTCAACAGACTCTATTTCCAACCCACGGTTGATGAAGGCCCGGTTGGCGCACAGATACTCGGCAGAGACCCGGATACGATGGCTTCTGCTGCTGCTGCATTCGCAAACGTTGGGTTTGACCTGATCGATCTGAACTTTGCCTGCCCGGCCCCAAAAGTACTCAGACGTTGCAGTGGAGGATATCTGTTAAAAGAACCAGAGACCGCAATAAAGATCATTCAATCCGTACGAAAATCGGTTTCATGTCCTGTTACTATCAAACTACGTGCAGGGTTTGACAAGAGCCAGGAATCTATGGATAAGTTCTGGCAGATATGCCAGGGAGCCATTGCGGAAGGTATTGATGCATTAATCATCCACGGCAGGTCCGTCAAAGAACTTTATCGTGACAAGGGTGACTGGGAGATAATATCAGAAGTAAAACGTAGGTTTCCTCAGGCAACTATTATTGGAAGCGGAGACTTATTGGACGCGGAAACTATTGTCAAAAGGATAAAGGCCTGTGGCCTTGATGGAGTGATTGTCGCAAGAGGTGCTATCGGCAACCCATGGATATTCAATGAAACTCGTGCGTTGTGGGAAGGCAGGCCTAAACCGGAAAGACCAAGCCTGACAGAACAGGGTGAAGTATACCTGGAACACTATGAGATGATCGCGGAAACCCGTCCGATGTTAAGGAGTGTAAGATATTTCCGAAAATTCTCAGTTGGGTACTGCAAGAATCATCCACAACGCAAAATGATACAGGCAGACCTGATAGCAGCAAGGAGCAGAGACGATCTATACACCGCCGTCAAAAAATGGTTCGGGGTGGGATAGTTCAAAAATGCCTTAGTTAAAAGTGAGTTAAAATCCATGAATTCCTAGATTCTGTAGTATTAATCGGTGAAAGACTGTGGCTAATTATTTCTTTTTTTACTTTGCGCCTTTGCAGTGAAAAAACATCACCCAACGTTATTATATTCCCTTACCCTGAAACGAACTCCCAGATCATCAGCAATCTTTCTGCACGCTTCAACATCAATTTCAGGCATACCCACAATGGAAATCATTACGTCAGGTATATAGTCTCGTGCCTTCTTAATAAATGATATCAGGGCCGGATATGGGTCGTCATATTCTGAATGGCACAGCTTCTGGTACTCTTCCTCTATATTCGTATTCAGGCTTATACAAATAGTGTCTATCAGGCCCTCCAACTCTTCAGAAATAGATCTACCATTAATCAAGTCTCCAAGACCATTTGTATCCAACCTTACTTTTGAACCCCTCTCTTTCAAATATCCGGCAATTTCCTTTAATACGTCCAGTCGTTCAGTGGACTCACCAAAACCACAGAATACCACTTCATCATAACCTGACGGATCTCCAATAGCATCTTTCAACTCTTCAATAGTTGGCTCATTATCGGTTCCAAGGTAGTACCCCTTTACGTATGGGGCGGTCTCCCTCGAACAGAATACACATTTATTAGGACAACGGCTGGTGATATTAAGATAGAGTGAATTTCTTATAACATATGCAATCTCCGGCTTTCTATCACTTTGTGCAATGCCAAACAAATTCATTGCGCTTAAAGACGTTATTCTCTTAATATCTTCAACCGTCAATTTGTATAATTCTGCAAGGACCGGAATAGTGTATTGTAGATAAGAGGGTTCGTTTCGCTTACCCCTCTTTGGCTGTGGCGCCAGAAATGGACAATCAGTTTCCAGAAGCAATTTTTCGACAGGCACGACTTTTAACGCTTCCCTTAAATTTTCAGCTTTAGGAAAAGTTACTGGGCCGGCAAACGAAATGTAAAATCCAAGTTCCAGAAATTCCATTGCATCATCACTACTACCAGCAAAACAGTGGATAACACCATTTACCCTGCCGCTATATTTACGAACAATTTCCAGGCAATCACTACTGGCTTCTCTGTTATGTATTATAACCGGCAGGTTGTGTTTCTCCGCCAATTCCAAATGTTTATGGAACAGACGTTTCTGATCTTCCTTCTTACTACGATCACGGTAGTAATCAAGCCCTGTCTCACCAATTGCAACAACCTTGCTCTCCCCTGCCAACGCCTCCAACCGGGACCAGTCATCTTCGGGAACATTCGATGCCGCGTTGGGATGTATGCCTACACTTGCATAGATATGATCGTACTTTTTAGTCAGTTCAATCGACTTGACACTTGTGCCAACACTTGTACCAACATTTATAATATATTCAACGCCAACTTCTTCCGCGCGTTTTATTACATCATCAATATCATCTTTGAAATCCGGAAAATCAAGATGTGCATGTGTATCAATTATCATATTCTTTAAGATTTCTACAATTATGTAAAATTAGAATTGGGCAGCTATCAGGTGATACTGTTTTTCAGTAAAATCGGAGGACCGGTTCCCGCTCAACAGATTGTCTGCCAGAACGGCATTGCCGGGAGGAATGGCAGGTTGCTTCACTTATCAGGTATAGGAAAATCCACAGAAGAGTATACATTTCAACACCTCCTGTAATTTTCGGAATAACGATCGTTCTACCTAAGCTCCGTCAGCTGTAAATGCACTTTCGAACAGTTCGATATCAGGTTTGCCATCGTCCTCTTTGTATAAGATAGAAACAACATCAAAACGACAATCGGTATCTTCGATGTGATTTACAGCCAGGTAATTCAATGCGGTACGAACGATCCTTTTTCTTTTCTCTCTAGTTACTGCCAATTCCGGCGGACCATAATTCTCTGACCGACGAGTCTTTACCTCCACGAAACTAATGATACCCTTGTCATACGCTACAATATCAATTTCACCATATTTGCTTACATAATTCCGTTTCAGTATCTTGTATCCTCTTTTTTTCAAGAGCTTTCCTGCCAGAGCTTCACCCTCTCTGCAAAGCTCATCAGGAGTCAGTTGACGGTTTTTCATCCTTCTTTTTGGCTTTAGCTTTAGCCTTGGCTTTCGGTGCCGTTGTTGTCTTTGCAGCCTTCGGAGCCTTTGTAGTTTCGGCTTGAGCCTCTTCAGTCTTAACCGCTTCCTCGGCAACAACAGGAACCGCCTTCTCGGATTTACTTGTTTTCTTTACTCGTCTACGGATTTCCTTCAGTCTTGCGCCCTTTCCTTTTCTATCACGCAGGTAATACAATTTGGCACGTCTTATTTTGTGGCTCTTTTTCACTACAATGTCTACTATATTTGGTGAGTGTATCGGAAATACTCGTTCAACACCCTCTCCCTGTACTACTCTTCTAACAGTAATAGTTATCCTGTTACCACTACCTTTTTTAGAAATAACAGTACCATTAAAAATCTGAATGCGCTCTTTCTCACCTTCAACTGTTCTGACATGCACATCAATCAGATCACCAACCTTGCATTGCGGCACTTTTTCCTTCATATTCTCTTTTTCAATTTCGTCAACGATATTCATAGCTCTAACTCCTTTATGTAAAGTATTATTTATATTATTCTGTTTTTTCTTTCAAAAGATCAGGCCTTCTCTCCTGTGTTCTCAAAATGGCATTTTCCATCTTCCACTCCTCGATCTTTGAATGATGACCGGACTTCAGTACTTCCGGAACCTTCATCCCCCTGAACTCTGCAGGTCTTGTATACTGTGGATATTCCAGCATTCTATTCACAAATGATTCATCCTGCAGTGAATCATCTCCACCCAGAACTCCGGGAACCAATCTACTAATCGAATCTATTACAACCATTGCCGGTATTTCTCCACCAGTAAGAACATAATCGCCTATAGAAATTTCGAGAGCATCTATTCCTAATCTTATCCTTTCATCAAATCCCTCATAGTGCCCACAAATTATCATTAAACGAGTCTCTTTCGATAAATCATCAGCAATTCCCTGACTAAACGTCTCTCCCTGCGGGGTTAGTAATATCTTTGTTGACACCGCATCATCAAGAAGTTCTACCGCTTCAACCGCATTAAATACAGGTTCAGGTTTCATCACCATACCGGCACCTCCCCCGTACGGCTTATCATCCACGCACCTGTGTTTATCATTAGAGAAATCTCTGATATTGTGCAGATGGAAGCTTACAAGCTCCTTCTCGCGGGCAATTTTCAACATACTCTCCCCCAGCACATTCTGAAACATTTCTGGAAATAGTGTCAAGATATCTATTCGCATTAAGTGACCTGGTAACCTGCTAAATATTCTTTATGATTTAAGAGCTATATTGTTCTTTTTAAGAATGCTGGCTACAGTTTCAGTTGGTTGAGCGCCTACACTAAGCCAGTATTCGATCCTCTCTCTCTTCAATACACACTTTTTATCTTCATCTTTTGCCATCGGATCATAAGTCCCTAACTGTTCAATACTTCTTCCGTCTCGCTCTTCCCTTGCATCAAACGCACAAAGCCTGAAAAAAGCCCTGTTTTTTCGTCCCATTCTCTTTAACCTTAGTTTTACCATATAACGACTCTCCTTATCTTACCTATGTTTTAATAAATCTAACTTGATCGCATTTATTGATCACTTCTTTTTTCTTTTTACCTTCTTTCGTTTACTCCTGATCTTTCTGGGAAGCTTCATGGCATCCGCCGGCATCCCCCCCTCGCCTTGAAAACTTTTTGGATCTATGTCGCCAAGAGACCTGAACATTTTCTTCATCTGCTTAAATTGTTTCAGAAGCTGGCTTACATCCTGTGATTTTGTTCCACTTCCATAAGATATTCTATTTCTCCTGCTGCCTTCAATCGTATCAGGATTCATTCGCTCTTCAAGCGTCATTGAACGAATAATGGCCTCAACTCTTTTCAGTTGATTTTCATCAACGTCCATTCCCTTCATCTTTTTGCCCATTCCCGGAATCATACCAAGTATATCTTTCATTGACCCCATCTTCTTTACCTGCTGTAACTGGCTGAGAAAATCGTCAAGAGTTAGCGTATTATCCTTAATCTTTTGTTCTAATTTTTCAGCCTCTTTCTCATCAATAGCAGACTGAGCTTTTTCAACCAGAGAAACAACATCACCCATTCCCAGAATCCTCGAAGCCATTCTATCAGGGTGGAACTCCTCCAGTTTGTCAAGCTTTTCACCTACTCCAACAAATTTTATAGGCTTGCCGGTAACCGCTTTGATTGATAATGCGGCTCCGCCCCTTGTATCACCATCTAATTTTGTTAAGATCACACCATCAAAATCCAGCTGCGAATTGAACTCCTTTGCGCTGTTAACAGCATCCTGTCCAGTCATAGAATCACACACAAAGAAGATCTGCGTCGGTTTTATCTGTTTCTTTATCTGATTCAGCTCCAACATCAACTCTTCATCAACATGTAATCTGCCTGCAGTATCCAGAATGACTACATTATGCTTATCAAGAAAAGCACGCTTTAACGCCCATTTGCATATCTTAAGGGGATTAGAACCTTTTTCAGTATATACCGGAATATTAAGCTGCTTTCCGATTACCTGTAACTGCTCAATGGCAGCCGGCCTCTGAACATCAGCGGCCACAAGTAATGGGCTTTTACCTTTTGATAAAATCATACTTGCCAGCTTACCCGCAGTTGTAGTTTTTCCGCTTCCCTGCAATCCTGCAAGCATGATGACAGTAATGTCCCCGTCCACATACTTTATAGTGGAATCACCCGGGCCCATGAGATTTGCCATCTCGGTCTGCACTATCTTTATTATCTGCTGACCCGGAGTAACACTTTTAAGGACTTCCTCTCCGACTGCTTTTTCTGTGACCTTTTTTATAAAATCCTTTACAACCTTATAGTTCGTATCTGCTTCGAGAAGGGCAACTCTTACTTCACGCAAACCATCTTTAATGTTTTGCTCGCTCAGCCTGCCCCTGCCGCGCATTTTATTAAATATTGTTTCGAAATTTCCAGTAATTGATTCAAACATTATTACGCCTTTTCAATATTCTTACCCATATTCTCGCCCTATAAAACATCCTCAGGCAAATTTTCCGATTTGAAACAGTGCTCAGGTTGACGGTACTGAAAATGTGTTAAAACCTTGTAGTAGAACCTCGCGTAGTAAAACTAAAGTGGCAAAATCTCATAACTGCAGTAAAACACCAAGTAACTACCAACAAACAAATAAGTTACAACTATTTCACAGACGAA
>CAXMPV010000011.1:17296-17538 GCA_964195175.1 uncultured Thermodesulfobacteriota bacterium
TCATATTGGTATTACAAGAAAATTATTTTAGGATGTGCCTTTAGAGGTGGAAAAAACAACTTTGGGTTCGAAAATAAACAACTTTTACTCCTTTTCACGCCAAATCTTTGCGCCCAAGCTTGTCAGGCGGTCTTCCAGTCTTTCATATCCTCTATCAATATGATAAAGCCGTCTGATCTCTGTAATACCTTTAGCCGCCAACCCAGCAACTATTAATGATGCGCTTGCCCTTAAATCAGATG
>CAXMPV010000012.1:0-17486 GCA_964195175.1 uncultured Thermodesulfobacteriota bacterium
AACTCTGCTTGGAGGCGGTGGTGTCGACGGCGCTATTCACCGTGCGGGAGGGCCGAAAATTCTCGAAGAGTGTAAGGGAATCCGTGCAAAACAGGAACGCTGCCCTACGGGAGAAGCGGTAATAACAACCGGCGGGAATATGGCAACCGAGTATGTGATACACACTGTAGGACCTGTCTGGTCGGGAGGAAATCGCAATGAAGATCAACTTCTTCGCAACGCCTATTACAACAGCCTGAATGTGGCAAAAGAGAATGGAATTAAGTCTATCTCGTTTCCATCTATCAGTACAGGAGTTTACAGGTTTCCAAAAGAGAGAGCGGTAAAGATTGCTCTTGGAACCGTAAGGGAGTTTGTTGAGGAGTATAGCTTTGCAGAGGTTAGATTTGTACTATTCAGCGAGATGGACATGCAGATTTATGAAAAAGAGCTGAAGGATTGAATATTGGCTATTGAATATTGTAGATTGAAAAAAAGATAGTCTCACGCTCCCCAGACAAGAGGCGCAGAGAGCGCAAAGAAAAACAGAAATGTAGGTAAAAAACAGAAGATAGGGATAAAGCGAATATTGAATATCGAACAAGGAATTACGAATGCAAGGCTGCCTCACTCTCGTGAGGATTCCAGATTTGCGATTTACGAATGACCATTGCCTAATGACTACTGTCTATTCCAGCCTATCAGGCTGATCCTACATCTTCCCTCTCTGTTTTCCCCTGTTTGGTTTTCTACCGTGGTTTGCTTTTTTACTGCGCCATTTGAGTTTTCCTCTTTTATTACTTTGTGCCATCTGCTTTTATCCTTTCGTTTTTTTTGAATGTTCTTTGTTCTCTGTTTCTACTTTTTCGTTGCTGCTATCAGATGATGCCAGCTTTTCAGGGTCCTTATCCATTGCTTCTTCCACATCATCTTCTACGCCTTTTACACCCTTCTTAAATTCAACAATACCTTTTCCCATGGACCTCATTACCTCCGGCAGTCTCTTACCAAAGATGAGCAGAGCCACAATAAGGATTACGATCCATTCGATACCACCGGGCATTCCAAACATTTTTCTACCCTCCGTTATATTTAATTTAAAAGAGTCTTAATTTTTCTGAGCGTTGTAATCAGGTTACACATGTCTTCCGGTATCTCAGCCGTAAATTCCAGGGCCTTATTAGTAACCGGGTGAATAAATCCAATTTTGTAGGCGTGCAGTGCCTGCCTCTCAATAATTGGATCTGTAGCATTATTACACAATTTTGCCTCTTTTGCAAGGTTATGTATATCTTTGTTTGAAACAGGTCCCAGCAGATCTTCCAGGCAACACGCTTCACTATTGCCGTATGCCGTATCTGCAACGACAGGATGACCAATAGTTTTCATATGAATCCTGATCTGGTGTGTCCTGCCGGTTTCCAGAATGACTTTAACTAATGTAAAACCCGGAAAACGCTCCAGTACTTCAAAGATAGATACTGCTTTTTTCCCGTTATCATGGCGAATCGCCATTTTCTTTCTATCTTTCTTATCTTTGCCAATCGGTAAATCAATTCTATCGGAATCAAGCTCTACTTCGCCCTTAACAACCGCAAGATATTCCTTATTTACCTCTCTGTTTTCAAATTGCAATGCCAGGTGCTTGTGCACTTTTTCGTCTTTCACTACCAGAATAGCGCCAGTTGTATCTCTGTCCAACCGGTGCACTATTCCCGGTCTCAAAGGACCGTTAAGCGAAGAGAGATTGTTACAGTGAAAGGCCAGAGCATTTACCAATGTTCCACTTGCATGACCACGCGCAGGATGTACTACCGTATCCGGGGTTTTATTCAGGACCATCAAATATTCGTCTTCGAAAATAATATTAAGTGGAATATCTTCCGGAGTAATGTGGTCGCTGCTCTCCGTCGGCAAATCGATAGAGATGGCGTCGTTCAGTTTTATTTCATAACTGCTTTTTACCGCAACATTATTTACCTTAACAGCCTCTTCCTTTATCAGCCGCTGAACATGACTACGTGAAAAATCCTGCAGTCGTGAAACAAGGTATTTATCAATTCTCTTGGAAGAGAGTTTTTTTTTAACTACTAACTGGATTTGACCTGTCTCGTCTTCGTCCATTACAGCCACTCTATTTAAATTCATAACTTATTATTCAAGATCTTCAAGCCGATACCTGGCCATTGTTGCACTACCGCTTTCAGGGTAAGTGGCAATTATATCTTTGTACACAGCCACTGCTGGATTCAATTGTCCCAATTTTTCATAGCACCTGCCGGTATCTAACCCCACCTGTGCTTTAAGATATGTAGCTTCCGGATCTTTCGCAATCTCTTCAAATTGTTCTATAGCATCTTTCAGCTGTTCTTTCTCTTCAAAAACGTATCCTAACGACTGCCTTATGAGAGGAGCTAACGGATGGCTGCCATAACGGGTAATGAATTCCCTATACGTAATAATCGCATCATCATATTTCTTTACGTTATACTGCGCGTTGCCCAGTTCTGACAGCAACCAGGGAGTTGCACCGGTTGCGGACAGGTTATTCTTTAGAAATGTATATTCGCTGATAGCACCTTCAAAAGCCTCTTTCTTTTTCTCGGAGCCCTCTTGCTGCGCAGTCGCCATTTCGTAGTTCATTCGGTAGATCCGGCTCCAGACTTCACCAAGATCATTTGCACCTTTCTGCTTATACAGATATGTAGGTACACCCACTGCGACAGCTACGGCAAGACCAATAGCTATCCACAACTTATTATCATCAAAAAACTTTACAAAGTTTTGAAATCTCTCTCTTGCATTTTCCATAGGATTCTGTTGTGCGTTGTATATCGTAAATCTGTACCGGGAAGAAAACCCTGACGTTTACGAAAATGTTAAAAAAAATAAATTATATTATCTGTAAATTAGAAATGCGCCCGAGAGGATTCGAACCTCTGACCTACGATTTAGGAAACCGTTGCTCTATCCATCTGAGCTACGGGCGCTTTTCAACAATTCATCTCAAATTGAAAAAGGCCGGCAATCAACATATATGCCGGCCTCAATATCGAACACCCTAAATTATCTCTTCAGTATTGAATCAGAGAAAAGATATCATATTGGCTTAATTTCTCTTTTCCATTAAGGAAACCCAGTTCGATTAAGAAAGCACATCCCGTAATTTTACCGCCAAGCGATTCGACCAGTTCACAACTGGCAGCCATAGTCCCACCGGTTGCCAGAAGATCATCCATCATCAAAACATTATCACCGGCTTTTACCGCATCTTTGTGTATCTCAAGAGTGTCAGTACCATACTCCAGGTCATATGTCTTGCTTGCTGTTTCGTATGGAAGTTTTCCCGGTTTTCTAACCGGTACAAAACCCGCACCTATATTGATAGCGACTGCGGGACCAAAAAGGAATCCCCGCGCCTCTGCACCCACGATTACATCAATTTTCTGATTCGCATAGTGTTCAGAGAACTTGTCAACTACCTCCTTCAAACCCGCAGGATTTTGCAATACCGGAGTTATATCCTTAAAGATAATTCCCTCTTTAGGAAAATCAGGAATATCACGTATCAGTTCTTCAAGCAAAATTGCCCTTCCTTTCCTACCGCCATTGTTTATGCGTTATCTTCGTCAGTTTTCTTTTCAGCAGCAGCTTCTTCCGGAGCACTTTCTTCCGGAGCAGCATTCTCAGTAACTTCTACATCGGCAGCAGCAGCCGGAGCTTCTTTTACCTTGTCTTCCTGTGGTGGCGGCACTGGCGCGCCCTCTACACCTTTAAGACTCAGGCCTATCTTTCTAGCTTCCGGCTCTATCTTTACAATCTTTACATTCAAGTCCTGCCCGATAGAGATAACGCTTTCAAGGTTTTTAATCTTCTCTTTAGAAACTTCTGAGATATGTAACAGTCCTTCCAGACCATTACTGAGATCTATGAATGCACCAAAATCAGTCATCTTGGTAACCTTACCTTTTACGATGTCACCAACATGGTATTTTTCCGGTATCTCTTTTTTCCATGGATCATCAGAAAGTTGTTTAATTCCCAACGATACCCTCTTTTTGTCCTTATCAACTGATAGTATTTTGACCTCTATCATTTCACCTTTCTTGATTATTTCAGAAGGGTGTGCAACTTTCTTTGACCATGACATATCTGAAATGTGAAGAAGACCGTCTATGCCCTCATCAATCTCTATAAAGGCACCGTAATTGGTCAAGTTTCTGACCTTTCCTTTTATCGTAACTCCCGGTGGATATTTCTCTTCTATATTCGTCCATGGATTCTGTTCAACCTGCTTAAGACTCAGAGAAATCTCCTCTTTATCTTTATTTATATTTAACACTACTGCCTCGACAGAATCGCCAATAGCAACTACATCTGAAGGATGGTTAATGCGCCTTGTCCACGACATTTCGGAAATGTGTACCAAGCCTTCGATACCTGTTTCCAGTTTGACAAATGCACCATATGACATAATATTGACCACCTGGCCTTTTATCTTTGAGCCAATAGGATATTTCTCTTCTACGCTTGTCCATGGATTCTCTGACTTCTGTTTTAATCCGAGAGAAACCTTATCCTTTACAGCATCGATATCAAGTATCTTAACTTCAACATCATCTCCGATTGCTAACATTTCTGAAGGATGGCTGATTCTGCCCCAACTCATATCTGTTATGTGAAGCAATCCGTCTATACCGCCAAGATCAATAAATGCACCAAAATCTGCGATGTTTTTAACTTCACCTTTTACAACCTCACCAACCTGAACACTATCCAGGAATTCGCGTTTCTGTTTGTTTCGCTCTTCCTCTATAAGCTTCCTTCTGGATACGATTATGTTCTGTTGTACCTCATCTATCTTTAATATCTTACATGTTACTTCCTTACCAATATACTCAGCAATCTCACCTGGAGGTTTGACATCGATTTGTGATGCTGGAAGAAAGATCGGAATACCTACGTCAACCAACAATCCGCCTTTTATCTTTCTTACAACTTTACCTGTTACGACATCACCTTCCTGATATTTATTAACTATTTTTTCCCAACCACGTATGCGGTCGGCTTTTCGTTTTGAAATCTGTATCAGACCAGTATCATCTTCAAACGATTCAAGCATTACCTCTATGTCAGCCCCGACTTCAACTTCTTCAGAAGTATCAAATTCAGATAGCGGGACGATACCCTCAGATTTGTATCCGGTGTCTAATATTACATTGTTACCAATGACACCTAAAACCCTGCCTTTCAGAATCGTTCCTAAATCGAATTTTTGGATTGAAGTATCAAATGCTGCTTCAATATTTTCAAGGCTGCCACTTCCTATAATCTCTTCTAGCTCTTTCTCTATTTCCTCTTGCTTGATATCGTATTGTTCTAATACTAGTTTGTTAACCATTTAAAAAAATTCTCCGAAATATAAAGTTAATAAAACTGCTAAATAAAGTTTTAAATGTAAAATAATGTTATAGCGTTAATCTTTCTGCTGCTCTTTTTGAATCTCTTCTATCAAGATATTAACAACATCCTCTGCATCCAAGCTTGTTGTATCGAGATAGAGGGCATCGGGTTCTCTTCTTAGCGGTGCAAACTGCCTTGTTGAGTCCCTGTGATCTCTCTGGACAATATCTTCTATTACATTGTCTATACTGCCCTTATCATCAAAAGCCTGTAGATCGGAATGCCGTCTCTTTGCTCTCTCCTTAACGTCGGCATCCATGTAAACCTTTTTATCTGCATTCGGAAAAACAACCGAACACATGTCTCTGCCTTCAGCAATAATATCTTTGCCTCTTGCAAAGTCTCTCTGGAGTTCAACCATCCTTTTGCGGACAAAGTCCAGGCCTGATACATGATGAATGTTCTCGGTTATAGAGGGATGTCTTATCTCTTTTGTTACGTCAACATCATCCACAAACACCACTGATCCATCAGCCGAACACTCTATTCTAATACTGGTATCGGCCAACAGTTTACAAAGCCCCTCTTCATCACTGAAAGCAACTCCAGAAGTGGAAACTTTCCATGTAAAGGCTCGATACATCGCACCACTATCAAGATATGTAAAACCGAGGCGTTCAGCTAACCCTTTTGCCGCAGTACTTTTACCAGACCCAGCCGGCCCATCGATCGCTATGATCAACAGGTTCCTCCAATATTATTTGAATTATCGAAACTTTCTTTTATAACAAAGCATATTTATTAATGCAAGGTATTTTTATGCTGCTATTACCACACTACTTAGCTGATATTTTCTCTATCTGCTTTAATTTCCGCTCAAATGCAAGCGCAACGTCCCGTGACTTTATCATTACAGATGCCTCATGGTTCTTTCTCAATGCGCTATAAGTCCAGTTAGTGCTTCCTACAATCGTTATATATTTGTCAATAACCATCACTTTGCTGTGAGTTACCCTGTTTTTACTGTCATAAAAGACAGGAACGCCGGCACGTAGTAGTAAATCGTATGCATATTCACTCTTTCTCTCTATTATGTCTCTTTTTTTGCCTTTTTCCCAGAATTTGACATTCTGGTCAAAAACAACCAGAACCTTAACCCCCCTTTTATGTGCATTGATGAGATCAAGAACCAGTTGATATTCATCTCCGCCTGAATACCCTTTGTCCAGTTTAGCCATGTACATAACACATAATATGGACTTTTTGGCGTTCGTAAATGCCTTATGGACTGCCGGATAATACTCTGTATCAACAAGAGGAGTGACATCATCTGCAGGCAAAGAATAGGCAGGTTTTACTACACACAGCAAACCTAAAAAGCCGAAAAGGATAGTACATATTACTATGGTAGTTATTTTGTTGTTTTCCTGCATTCCTGGCTTTCTTATAGTTGTTACTCGTATTTTCCAATAACAGATTGAGGCAAAACTCTTTCCACATGAACATCTACAATTTCATTCATTAAATCATCAGGGCCGTCAAACAGAGCCTTTATATACCTGTCTGAATAACCACATAATTTCCCTGTTTTCTTGTCTCTCGTTTTCTCTACGAGTATACCTATCTCCCTGCCGACGAACAGGTTCTTGTATCCCAAAGATGTTTCTGCTGTCAGGGACTCAAGCTCTTTTTTACGTTCCTTGATATCAGAAGGTTTGCAGTGATCCGGCATTTTAGCGGCAGGAGTATCTTCACGCGGGCTATAGGAAAAGATGTGTGCCCTGCTGAATCCGGCCTGCTCACAGAGATTCATTGTATTCTCGAAATGTGTTCTCTTCTCTCCGGGAAAACCAACAAGTACGTCTGTAGATATCGATGGCAATTCCAACCTCTCTCTGATCCTTTCCACTGTTTCGAGATATTTGGCAGCGTTATATTTCCTGTTCATCCTCTTCAATATATAATCATCTCCACTCTGCAGAGGCAGATGAAAGTGAGGGCAGACCCTGTCCGAATCTGCAACAAGATCAATCAAATCATCCGTAACCTCATTTACTTCTATTGAACTCAGCCTGATCCGTTCCAACCCCGGCAGGGCTTGCAGCTCCTCCAGTACATTTATAATATTCAGCTGATATCCGGTTTCCTTACCATACGCACCCAGATGGATACCGGTAAGTACAATTTCCTTATAACCATTACTTACCAGCTGCTCCGCTTCAAAAAGGATATCGTCTATCTTCTTGCTTGTGACCTTACCCCTGACATAAGGGATGATACAGTAGGAGCAGAAAATATCGCATCCATCTTCAATCTTGAGAAACGCCCTTGTGTGGCCATCAAACTTACTGACCTTCAGGTCGAAGGCGGATTCATTACGACGAAGCTTCTTTGTGCGGGGATCTCTTATATTACTTGTAACCGGCATGGAGTTATTATCTGAAACAAAACCGTTTTTTACGAATTCAATTATCTTGCTCTCCCTGCCCTTTTCAAAGACATAGCCGACACCTTCTATCGTCCTTATTGCCTCTGCATCTGATTCTGCATAGCAGCCTGTAACAATAACGGTCGCGTCCGGGTTGTTCCGTATTACTTTCCTGATCTGCTGGCGTGATTTATCATCACTCGTGGACGTAACCGTACACGTATTTATGACACACAAATCAACAGGCACGTTCGAGGGAGCCTCTTCATATCCACTTGACATAATAGCCTCTCTTAGCGCCTGAGTTTCGTACTGGTTTACTTTACATCCCAGAGTGACAAAGCTGCAAGTTTTCATGTTATAAAAAGTTAAAAGTGCCTACCCGCCTGCCAATCAGTTCGGGCAGGAAGTTTGAAGTGCTCTAAAGTTATGGCGAAAAAAACAATACTTGACACTATATTACGACAGACATAGACTATAATTCAATGGTAATCTTCCAGGCGGTATTTACGCAATATAGCGATAAACGAAAAACAAGAATATGCTTACAAAAGCATACACGTGGAGAACAATATGACAAATCTTAATAAGGTCTCGGTAGTAAAATGTACAGATTATTCTAAAGAAGACGTACGCAGTGCGGTGGATAAAACATTCTCTTTTTTTGGCGGGATTGAAAACGTTATCAAAAAGGGATCGAAGGTGCTGCTGAAACCAAACTTCTTAAAGGAGAGCAGTCCGAAAAAATGTATAGTTACGCATCCTGCTGTTATAGAGGCAGTAGCAGAAGCAGTCCTTGAAGCAGGCGCAATTCCAATCATAGGAGACAGCCCTGCATTTGGCTCCGTAGCAAAAATAGCCAGTCGTATAGGGCTGGATAAATTTGCTGAAAAGCATGGTATTGATATCATCGAACTGGATAAGCCAAGAAAAGTATCCATTAACTGTGGTGGGAAGGACTTTTCCCTGACCGTTTCAGGCAAGGCGCTGGATGTCGATGCCATAATCAACCTTCCCAAACTTAAGGTCCATGTTCAGGTTCTCTTTACAGCAGGAGTTAAGAACCTGTATGGATGTGTCAGCGGAAAGCAAAAGGCGTGGAGGCATCTCAAGTCAAAAAATGATCTGGAATGGTATGCGGATATGTTAATTGCCAATTACCAGCTGGTTAAACCGGTATTTACTATCGTTGACGCTGTCACGGCCATGGAAGAGAAAGGGCCTACCGGAGGCCGCCCCAAAGATGTTTCACTGCTCGTCGGCGGAATAGACGTCATTGCGGTAGATAGAGTGATTGCGGAACTGCTTTCGGTCAGCCCGGAAGACGTTCCCATACTCAGAGCAGCAAAAAGGCTGGGAATAGGTGAGCAGGATTTATCAAAGATAGAAATAGCCGGTGAAGACCTGCCTTCTGTTAAAGTACACGACTTTATCTTTCCGGAACTATCACCAATAGGTTTTGATTTCATTCGAGTAGTAAAAAGTCTTATCAAGCACCTATGGTTCAAGTTTATAGGCAAGCCAAAGTTGCAAACATGATTACCGTATCTGATAAAAACGTTACTTAATTTGATTAATCACCACAGAAAAATCAGTATTGGCATAACTTAGAATTACGCACGACTCATTGTGGTTATGTACTTTTTATATATGAGAACTGAGTAACAAGAAAAGCCACATGATTAATGATGGTAAAAAGTTTAATATCCTCTACCTTCACAATGAATCCATAATGGGTGGGACAGAGATAAGCTTATTAAACTTAGTAAAGAGATTAGATAAGAAACGGAACTGTTATTAAAACATTTGAAGCAGATGTATTTGTAATATTAGATAATGTACAATTCAAAAAAAATGAGTGGCAGAATCGTAACAGGATAAAAACCGCTCAAGCTTGCCAGTGGATAACAGTCCCTGTCTCATATCGTTTTTCAGAAAAAATTAACGAAGTGAGGATTAACAATAAAGCAAACTGGAGCAGGAAACATTTACAGGCACTTATTACCAACTACTCAAATTCTACCTACTTTGACAATTACAGAAGTTTTTTTGAAGATATTTTCAGCTGCAGCTGGGACCGCCTTGTCGATATAAACATTGAGATTATCAAGTTTTTAATCAGTGCTTTAGATCTCAAAACCAAACTTGTTATAGCATCCGACCTAAAATTGAGAGAAGAGCCGACAGAACGCTTAGTCGACATTTACAAAATGCTGGATGGCAATAGATATCTGGCGGGGAAGGATGGTAATAAATACATGAATTTAGAACTGTTCGAACAAGAAGGTATAGAGGTAATTTTTCAGGATTTCAAACACCCGGTGTATCATCAACTATTTGGAGATTTTAAACCTTGCATGTCAGCCATTGATCTGTTATTCAACTGTGGAGATAATAGTCTTGAAATATTAAGAGGTAAGTAAATATTTACTTGTGTCAAAAATGAAGATCATGAAGAAAAAAAAGAGTAGTAAATACAGTGTTGTCGTAGGGATACCCTCATATAATGAATCTGATTCTATCTCTTACGTAACCAAAATCGTAGATGAAGGACTTGGAGAGTATTTCCCGGGCAAAAAAAGTATCATTGTCAATGTAGACAACAATAGTCCGGATAACACTAAAGAAGCTTTTCTGAACACAAACACCCGTATAGAGAAGAAATATATCAGCACCTCTCATGGTATTCGAGGTAAAGGTAATAATATTCTAAACCTGTTCAATTTCGCAATACAAGTACACGCTGATATCGTAATTATTGTAGACGCAGATCTCAAATCAATAACAAAAGAGTGGATTGAATACCTTGGAAGACCTGTTGCCGACGGCTATGACTACGTAACACCACTCTATTCAAGGCATCAGTTTGACGGTACTATTACAAACCACATATGCTATCCCGTCATGTTTGGTATGTTTTCCATGGACATCCGGCAACCGATAGGAGGAGAGTTTGCATTCTCTCCAAAACTGATAAAGTATCTGCTGAAACAATCATGGACCGAAAGCACTAAGCAGTATGGGATAGATATCTTCATGTCCCTTAACGCTGTCCTCGGAGGCTTTAAAATCTGCCAGAGTGGCTTGGGGACAAAGATTCACAAAGCAAGCGCACCTAAACTGGGTATCATGTTTGAACAGGTTATTGACACATTACTGACAATACTTGTACAGAATAAAGGTGCCTGGATGACCAGAAATAATGGTGACTTCGTTGCACCCGACACGTTTGGTTTAAAGGACCTGGCAGAACCACAAGAACTGGACATCAACATCCTTGATCTCAAAGAAAAAGCCCAGATGGAATACAGTAAATATCAGACTGACATTAAAGAGCTTTTAGAACCGTATGCATTTTCAAGAATACATGATATGTTTCAGGTTGAAGTATTTGATCTGACGATCCTGCTATGGACTCAAATTTTCTATAGTCTCGTATATCGATATGATATCTCAAAAAGTAATGGGAACAGAAAGAAGATAATTAATAGTCTGAAACCCCTCTATTTTGCGAGAAGCCTCAGCTTTAACTATCATACCTGGAAGTACAATGTCAAATATTCGGAAAAGGAAATCAGGAAATCCGCACTAGGCTTCGCATCACAAAAATATTATTTATGGGGATTGTATAGCCAGGACAATTATCTTAAACCGGGTAAAAAGTAAAATTAATGTCTTAATTCCTCACACGAAATCACAGGAGCACAAATGGCACTTTTCTTTGCTCCTCTGTCTACCCCGAGGAGCTTTATAGAGATACAATATCAAGCAACTCCACAGTAAAAATTAATGTCTGATCAGGGCCTATACTTGGTGGACCGTTTGGGCCATAAGCCAATCCTGAAGGAATATAAAATTCATATTTACTACCAATACTCATAAGCTGCAATCCTTCAGTCCACCCTTTGATCACTTGATTTAATCTAAACTCTGCCGGCTGATTACGTTTGTATGAGCTATCAAACTCTTTGCCGTCAATCAAGGTACCACTATAATGCACTTTTACTTTATCGGTCGCCGCAGGCTTAGCACCATTTCCCTCGGTTATAACTTTGTACTGTAAACCGGAATCAGTTACCTTAACGCCATCCTTCTCTTTATTAGCATCAAGAAAAACCTGGCCTTTTTTGATATTACCAGCACTAGCAGCCTTCATTGCAGTTTGTGCTTTTGCCTGTTCCTTCTTTTGAAGAGATACCATAAAAATATTAATCTCGGCCTCTGACATGGCAAGCTTGCCCCCCTCTGTCATATCATTCAACCCTTTGGCAAACAGTTCCATATTCACTCCCAAGTCACTCTTCTTACTGAAAGTACCAATTTGTGTACCAAGGATATAGCTGAACTTTTGAGACTCCGACCACCCGACTGCAGCACTTTCAGTCTTAGCATCATCTTGTGCAACAGTAATACCTGAAATAACAAACAGCATTAAAGCAGAAAACAGCATAATTCTTAGTTTCATAATATACTCCTCAAATCAGTGATTTATAAATATAAAAGTCTATAACTAAAGCACACCCTTATTGAATATTCATACGAATAATGAGTGGAAGGATGTTTGCATATTCAACAGGCAGCAGCGGTTAAACATGTTATTGTTATTTAATGCCTGCTTCTTTGTGGTCAATCTTTATCAATTATTTTAAAAAGCTCTTTTGCCAGTTCAATATGGACCTCCTCTTCTTTGCAGATTTCCTGCAAAATATTGATAATGTGTTCATCATCAATATTTTCTATACAGTCCTCGTATATTGGCTTGATATCCTGCTCGAATTCCAGAATCCTTTGAAAGATATCAGAAAGGGCTTCTTTAGAATACATTCTCTTTACTTTCCTGAATGTGCTTTACTAAATTTTATGTATCAATGATGTTGTTCTGTTGCTCCAAATATTGCTTCTTCTTAATCATGCTTTTTTTATAACAAAATTCATGCCTGGCTGTCCTCGTACAAGGGAGACATTGCTCTCAACCTCTTTATGATAGGAGGAACCGTCTCCAGTACATATTCAATTTGTGCTTCAGAATTATCTATTCCCAGGCTGAAGAGTATCGAACCCTGGGCTACTGCATCTTCTACTCCAATTGCACTCAAGACATGTGATGATTTTAATGATCTGGAAGTACATGCCGAACCGGAAGAGACCGCTATTCCCTTCATATCAAGAAACAGAAGTATTGACTCACCCTCAACATATTCAATACTGATGTTTATATTGTTTGGTAATCGTTTATCAGGATGGCCATTCAGAGAGATATGATCTATTGAATTCATCAAGCCATTTAGCAACTTATCACGCAGAGGTTTTATTGCTCCCATGCGTGTATCCATTTCTCTCTTTGCCAATTCTGCGGCTTTCCCCATACCCACTATTCCGGGTATATTCTCCGTACCGGCACGACGCCCGCCTTCCTGCACGCCCCCTTCTATAAAAGGCACTATCCTGGTTTTCTCTCTCAGATACAGCGCACCCGCACCCGGTGGGCCATAAAACTGGCTGCCAGCCAGGCTTAAGGCATCAACCATCATCGTGTTTACATCTATGGGCATATAACCTGCAGATGCCACGGCATCAACATGAAAGGTTATACCTTTCTCCTTAACGATTTTCCCGATCTCTTCAATCGGCTCAATAGTACCTATTTCACTATTTGCATGCATTATCGAGACAAGAGCAGTCTCTGGCGTAATGGCACTTGCAACATCTTCAGGGTCTATCATACCGTATTTATCAACAGGTACATGCGTAACCTCAAACCCCATTTTTCTCAGTTTTTTGAGTGGATTAAGTATTGAAAAATGCTCTATCTCTGATGTAATAATGTGCTTACCCTTCTTCTTGTTTGCCGTTGCAAGACCTCTGATAGCAAAATTATTTGCTTCACTACCGCTTGATGTAAATATTATCTCCTCAGCTTTTGCGCCTATGAGCGATGCCACCTCTCCCCTGGCAGTCGTAATCGCTTTACCTGCAACCTGCCCGAAATGGTGCAGGTTTGAGGGATTACCATAACTGTTTTTTATAGAGTCTACCATTGCTTCTACAACCAATGGGTGAGTTGGCGTACAAGACGCATGATCAAGATATATTTTTTCCACTTTTATACTCCTTTATATTTGTATTTATTACCGGCAGGAACCCTCTACCTTTTCTAAATTTGCATATTCCAGGGCCAACTTCTTTATACCTACTCTATTAAAATCGACATGTACCGTATCTGAAGATGGAGCTATCTTTACAACTCTCCCCCGGCCGAAAATTTCGTGTTTTACAATATCCCCTGAAACCAATTCAATACCATTTTGAGGCTCATCAATCTGGAATTCAGGTAGCTCATCATAATCACTATCTCCTGCATCATCTTGATAGTCCTCATCCTTTGCTGATTCTCTGTATTCCGTTGTAGATTCGGTACGCAGTTTATCAGTGTAAGAATTATAGATTGTTCTATCAATCTCTTCAACAAAATCTACAGGTATCTCGCTTAAAAATCTTGAAGGTACACACGCAGAGCGCTGTCCGTATTTTGACCTGTATCTGGTATAGACCAGGAACAGATCCCTTTGGGCTCTTGTAATACCCACATAGCACAAACGACGCTCCTCTTCAACATCATCATCTGAATCCTTTGATTGTGAGTGTGGTAATAACCCTTCTTCAAGACCAGCTATGAAAACAACTGGAAATTCCAGACCCTTTGCGGCATGCAGTGTCATCAGGGTAACGGTATCCGCGGCATCATCCCACTTGTCAATATCTGCAATCAATGACACCTCTTCTAAAAATCCCTGGAGCGAACCATCCGGATTTGAAGCATCATACTCACTGGCAGCGGTTACCAGTTCCTCAATATTTTCCAGCCTTTCCTCGCTATCACCTTCGTAAGAGAGTACCAGGTAATCTACATATCCAACTTTCTCGATAACCTCTTTTACAAACCCCATTACAGGATAGGTTGGGATCTTATGCAGTTCAAAAATTATATCCCAGAAACCCTTCACCGCTTTGGAACTTTTTCCTTTGATTTCCTGTATCTCCTGAACGCTGGATATCGCCCCTGACATATTTGTATTATTTAATATTGCCCACTCTCTTAACCGCCTTATAGTCGTTGCTCCGATGCCTCTTGCAGGTACATTCACAACTCTTTCTAAAGACAGATCGTCATCTGGATTAGCACAGAGTTTGAGATAAGAGAGAATATCTTTAATCTCTTTTCTCTTGAAGAATGCGACATTACCCACGATAGAATAAGGTATTCCTTCTCGCAGCATACAGGTTTCCAATACACGCGACTGCGCATTTGTACGGTAAAAAACAGCTATATCGGAATGTGCATTTCCATTCCTTACAAATTCGGAAATATTTGCTGCTATCTCCTTAGCCTCAACATTCTCATCCTCACAGTGAATAATCCTGACCTTACTCCCTTCGTTATTTTCCGTCCAGAGGGATTTCGGTTTCCTTGACAGGTTGTTATTGATTATTTCAGAGGCAACATGAAGAATGTTCTTAGTTGAACGATAGTTCTGTTCCAACTTGACTGTTTTTGTGCCAGGATAATCTTTTTCAAAATTGAGTATATTCCGTATGTTAGCACCGCGCCATCCATAGATAGATTGATCAGGGTCACCGGTTGCACAGATATTTTCATACCTCTGCGCCAGCAGTTGAGTGATTGCGTACTGCGCATGATTTGTATCCTGATACTCGTCAATAAGTATATATCTGAATTTCTCCTGGTATTTTTCCAATACCTCCTGAAAATTCTTAAACAGATGCACAACCTTGAAGAGCAGGTCGTCAAAATCCAGTGCATTATTTGCCTCAAGACATTTCTGATACCTGGTGTATACCTTTGAAACGACATCATTATAATAGCCTGACTTATACTCAGCAAATTCCTCGGCTGACAGCAACTCATTCTTAGCGTTACTTATAGATGCTGCAACTGCACCCGGTCTCCAGTGATCAGTGTCCAGTTTCAGTTCTTTCATAATATCCTTTATACACTTGGCTTGATCCCCGGAATCATATATGCTGAAGTTCCTGGTAAATTCCAAATGCTCAATTTCACTACGTAATATCCTGGAACACATGGCGTGAAAGGTAGAGATCCACATACCCCTGAGATCTAGAAATTCACCCAGCCGCTCTTTCATCTCATTAGCCGCTTTATTAGTAAAGGTTATGGAAAGAATATTTGACGGATCAGTCCCATGTTCAACAAGGTACCCTACCCTGCGCGTAATCACCCTCGTCTTGCCGCTACCGGCGCCTGCGATCACGAGCAGAGGACCGTCAATATGTGTAATCGCCTCTTTTTGAGCTTCAGTTACATTGTCTAAGATGTTCATATTTCTAATATTTTACCACGGAATAGTCACGGAATTGCACTGATTTACCCATACTTTCTCCTCACTTCTTCTGTGCTATCAAATTCACCACTGACTTATTCTCTGCTATCTCACCTTCTCTATAATAAAGAATACGGAAATCCCTGAATGAATCGAGAAGTTCGTTGTGCTTTAACAGATAGGCCGGGTTTTTGGGACCTGGTGCATCTTCTCCGTATTTCAGCTGGTCTATGGAATATGTCTCGAACATAACCATGCCTCCATGCTTCAGTCCTTCCTTGATTTGAGGTATGAGAGATTTCTGCGTGTAGTAAAAACAGGTAATGAGATCATACTGATCAGCGGTTATCTTGTACTCTTCCAGGTCAGCTACAAATGCATTCAGTGTCACACCGCTTTCCCGGGCAAAAAGTCTGGCTTTCTCTACAGCTTTCTCAGAAATATCACAACCGTCCACGTCAAATCCATTCCCGGCAAGAAATACCGCATTTCTCCCTTCTCCCATAGCCAGGACCAGGGCCTTACCCCTGACCAGGATATCCAGTTTCTCCTTCAGAAACTTTAATGGCTCTTTACCGTATAGATATTCCCCGGTACTATAGCGCTTGTTCCATCTACTCTTATCTTCTTCACTGGCATTAACAATCTGGCCAAAACAGAAGAACAATAGAGAGAGAATTATTGTGGAGATTAATGTCATTTTCATACAAAATGCCACTGCGTATTCACAAGCAGGAAAGATGTTATTGTTTGTTTGGAGAGATGATAATCTTGTTGAAATCAAGATTTATAGGCAAATACAGCCAGATGATGGATTGCCACTAGTTAATATTGCCTGTTGCGGTATCTAAAACTCCGGCGCGTTGACTCTCTGCCTCAACTCTTCTGCACTTTTTAACATCTTTGCCTGTCGCTCCTTAATTGACAATGGATCTAATTCAACTAAATTATAGCTTAAAACCTGATCGTCTTTAATTTTGAATGGCCATACTAATTCTGAGAAAAAGTCTAGAGGGAATATTTCGTAAACAGGTGCCTTTATCTTTTCAAATGCTATTGTTCGTTCATGGGTAAGTACGCCATCCTCATCCTTTCTCTCTATCATTACTTTTCTGGTACCATAAAATGTAAATGGCATTGAAACAGGACTTTCTCCAATAAGCTCATCATCAATATATACCAAAGCATTACTGGGATTTGTCTTAACGGTTATTGATCTGGTCACACAACCGGAAAAAGCAAAAACAGCAGTGACGAGGATCAGGATGTAAAAGGATCGTATCGTTTTTATCATGACAATGTTTACCCTATAAACT
>CAXMPV010000013.1:0-17420 GCA_964195175.1 uncultured Thermodesulfobacteriota bacterium
ACAGTTTTGAAGACATGCGTTATTATTTCCTTGCTGCTGCTTCTGTTTAATCAGGGTTGCAATAGTCTTTGTGGAAAAGAGCTCAAAGGGAATCTGAATATAGCATCATCCACACCCGTTATACACGTTGTTTTTACTGGCGAAGAGAATGGCTATCTGGAGCCTTGTGGGTGTTCAGAAAAACAGCTTGGCGGGTTTTCTAAACGGCATACTTTAATCAATCATCTGAGGGAAGAATATGAAAACTTGATCCTCTTAAGCCTGGGCGATATTACTGGTAAAGTTGGCAGACAAGGCGAAATCAAAATGGAGACAGCGCTTGAAGCATTAGGTCTGATGGGCTATGCCGCACATAACATAGGTGAAAAGGATCTTGATATTGGAACTGATTTGCTAGGCTATCTTTCTCAAATAAGTGATGTGGGTTTTATATCAAGTAATGTCAACTTTACGGAATCTGCGCTGGAAATAAAACCTTATGTTATCAAAGAGATAAAGACGAAGGAAACAATATTAAAGGTTGGTATATTAGGCGTTCTGTCGCCAGAGCTTGTTGGGAATTATTATCAGGACATAGATGTTATGGACCCTGTCTTATCACTTAAACCTTTACTAAGAGATCTACATGATAAAACAGATATCCTGATACTGCTTTCTCACGCAGAAATGGAAGAGTCTATAAAAATTGCAGAAGCCTGTCCTGAGCTGAATTTAATAATTTCAGGCCACATGGTTGACAGGCCAGATCTCTACCTTCAGAAAGTAAATGACACATACGTAATCCCTGTGGGAGAGAAGGGTAAATATGTGGGTAAGATTACTCTATCGCTACAACAGAAACAAACAGATGAAGATGAGCATTTTAATAGTCTTTCACCCGCCATTGAGATAACACCTTTGGATGGAAGATTTGAAGATTCACCTGATATCGCAATGTTATTAAGGATTTATCAGCAGAAACTTAAGGATGAAGAATTACTGGTACAGGTTATTAAGAGCGATCCCCCTTCAAACCTTGTATTTATCGGTAACGATGATTGTGCTGTCTGTCACAATAAAATCTATAAGCATTGGGAAGGGACAGGTCACGCTTCTGCTTATGAGACATTGGAGAAGGTTGAACACGAGTACGATCCTGAATGCGTAGGGTGTCACGTAATTGGGTTGAATTATTTCACAGGTTTTGAAACTATAGAATCAACACCAAGGCTGAAGGGAGTAGGCTGTGAGAGTTGCCATGGACCCGGAAGCGATCACAAAGAGACACAGTCAAAAGATTACGGTAGGGTAGCGATAGATGTTGAGAGATGTGGAACCTGCCATAATGACGAACACAGTCCGAATTTCGAATTTGATGATTACTGGCAAAAGATTAAGCATCCACGGGAAGGGAAATGAGAAATTGATTGATTTAATAGAGAATAGGATTTTCATTAGTTTAGGGGTAACAAATGCCTGAATTAAGAAAGGAACCGGTTTCCGGCCGTTGGGTAATTGTGGCTACTGAAAGAGCCGCAAGGCCTACCGATTTCGAAACCAATCCACAAATTATTAAAAGCAGTTTCTGCCCTTTCTGCGAAGGTAACGAAGATAAGACACCGCCCGAAATTCTGGCATATAGGGATAATGGAGCAATGCCAAATACTGGTGGTTGGAGGGTCAGGGTTGTTCCAAATAAGTTTCCTGCTTTACAGGCAGAAGGTGAGTGTATCGAACGTGAAGAAGGCATCTACGACATGATGAATGGTATTGGCGCACATGAAGTTATAATAGAAAGCCCCAGGCATATTCAGTCTCTAACATCACTTGATAATGAAAATGTTGAAGAAGTTTTGTTATGTTACAGAGACCGTCTGGTTGATTTAAAGCGTGACAAAAGATTTGTTTATGGGCTGTTATTTAAAAATGTAGGATTTTCTGCAGGTGCATCGCTTGAGCATACTCATTCGCAGCTGATTGTTACACCGATCGTCCCTCCTCTGGTTGCAAATGAGATAGCAAATGCCAAAGCATTTTACAAGCATACAGAGAGATGCCTTTTTTGTGATATGATACAGCAGGAAATAGAAACAGATAAAAGAATAGTTCTTTCAACAGATAATTTTGTTGTCTTTGCTCCTTTTGCTTCCAGGTTTCCTTTTGAGACGTGGATACTTCCTAAAAAACACGAAAGCAATTTTGAAAACTTACAGGGGGATGAGGCAAAAGAACTTGCGTATGTTTTAAAGAGCGTTCTTACCAGATTAGAAGCAGCCTTAGACTTTCCACCGTATAATTATATAATACATAGCGCTCCGTTTAATGTAACCGAATCAGAATATTTCCATTGGCACATAGAAATAATACCAAGGCTTACAAACATAGCAGGATTTGAATGGGGGACCGGGTTTTATATTAATCCAACACCTCCTGAAGAAGCTGCAGAATTGCTGAGAATACAATGAAGAAAAAACCATTATCCTCTTCTCAGGTAGGGACGCTGAAGAAGATCAAAAAGATGCTCAGCAAGTCTAAGGGCAAGGTGCTTGATGACAATTTATTAGGGTCACTTGAAGAGATGTGTGAGGATCTGGGATCTCAACTGAAGAAGAGAGAGGTTGGGGCAGGAAACCTCTCTGTAAAAAATGAAGAGAATGAAGAATCAAAAATATTGGAAGAACAGATTCAAGAGGAAAGGGAAATATTTGATAACGTAATAGATGTCATGGGGGCAGGATTATGTCTTATTGATAAGAATTCAAAGATTATATGGGCAAATGACACATTGAAGGAGTGGCTGAACCTGAATGAATCTCCCGTTGGTGACCATTGCTCTGATATTTATCACTGTGATGTAGTCGGAACGGACAAATGCCCGGCAGAGCTGGTCCTCAAGGGGAAAGAGGGTCACATGATTCAATCATGGGTGACAACAAAAGCAAAAAAGAGAATGTGCATTCAACATATTGCCATACCTATAACAAACAAGAATAGTGAAACTGACAATATCCTGCTGCTTACTGTGGATGTGACTGAAAACGAAAAGATGGTACACCGGCTTTTGCTATTACAACAGTTTGGTGAAATAACCCAGGGAACATTACATCTTGATAAATTACTACATTTGATCTTAACATGCATAACTGCCGATTACTCATTTGGGTTTAACAGAGCAACGCTATTTTTGATTAATAAAGAACTTAATGTTCTGAATGGGAAATTGGCGATAGGACCATCTTCCTCGGAAGAGGCTACACGGATTTTGAAGGAAATGTCAGGTAGTCATAATTCCCTTATAGATATTGTTGACAAATTAGATTATAGCCATAATATTGACACCCCCTTGAACACGATGACAAAGCTTTTGGTATACTCGCTTGCAGATGCAAAGGAAGTTGTGACGCTCTGTACTAAAGAAAAGAAGCCCATAATAGTTAAAGATGCTGCTAAAGACACGCGTGTGACAGATGAATTTAGAAAGGCCTTGGGTGTAAATGAATTCGTCTGCGTCCCTTTGATAGCAAAGAGTGAGCCCATTGGTGTTATCGTTGCAGATAACGTCTATACTGCGGAACCGATATCTGATGAACGTGTTAATACTTTAACAATGTTTGTCAGTCAGGCCTCGCTTGCAATTGAGAATGCTGAAACCTATAAAAGGCTGGAAGATAAAATTAATCAACTTACTGAAACTCAGCAGAGACTCATTCGTTCTGAAAAACTGGCCGCTATAGGTTCAATGTCATCTTACGTGGCTCATGAGATAAGAAACCCACTGGTTACCATCGGTGGTTTTGCAAAAACTCTCTCTCGTTTTACCTTTACAGATGCGAAAATCAAAGTTAACATTGACATTATTATAGAGGAAGTAAAGCGTTTAGAGAAAATACTTAATAATATTACAGATTTTGGCAAGCCATCTAAGCCGGAAAAGATTGATGCTCAAATATGTGAAATAATGGAAAATACGTGTTTGTTAATGGATAACTATTTCCAGGAAAAACATATAACGTTGCAAAAAAAATATGAAACAGGTATGCCTGAAGTACCCGTTGATCCTACTCAAATAAAACAAGTCTTCCTTAACATACTGATGAATGCGGTAGAATCAATGCCTGATGGTGGTAAGCTTGATGTGAATATCGAGTCCGTAGATGAATCAATAAGAATATACATTATTGATACAGGCAAAGGGATACAACAAGGTGTATTACAAAATATTTACGATCCATTTTTTACGACAAAACCGAGTGGCACTGGTGTCGGTTTGTCTGTCAGCCTTAAGATTATCGAGGACCATGGCGGAACAATAGATGCAATAAGCGAGCAGGAAAAAGGCACAACCATGTTACTAACGCTGCCAATAAAGTAGTAGAAAGGAGTTCGTAACGATGACAACTGTTCTGGTTGTAGAAGACGATAAGAACCAACGTTTACTTTATGAACAGGAATTAAAGTTGGAGGGTTATGAAGTTGTGACTGCTTCTGATGGTAAAGAAGCTCTGGAAAAAGCGCAAGAACAGCTCCCGAATATTATAATAATGGACATCAACATACCAAAGATGGATGGTATTGAGACAATGGGGAAGATTCTAAGTAGAAATAAGGAAATTCCTATTATCATTAACACTGCTTATAGTAATTATAAAGATAATTTTATGTCATGGGCTGCAGATGCATATATTGTTAAATCTTCAGACCTGTCAGAGCTAAAAAACACAGTTAAAGAAGTATTGGCAAAAAGGGCAGAAGACTCCTAAATTAACGTAAATGAATTAGAGTTTTCAGAGTATCAAACATTAATATAGGTTATTTTAAGTTAATTAATATTGAGAATAAATATATGCCTCTAAGCAATGTACTTACCATTCTTCTGGCAGGAGGACAGGGGGAAAGACTTTATCCCCTGACAAAAGACAGAGCAAAACCAGCTGTGCCTTTTGGCGGCATATACAGAATAATAGACTTTACATTAAGTAATTGTCTCAATTCCGGATTGCGCAAGATAATAGTTCTGACACAATATAAATCCTTTTCTTTAGATAGACATTTGAGACTTGGATGGAGTATTTTTAATAATGAATTAAATGAATATATAGAACAGATTCCCCCTCAGCAAAGGATCAGTGATCAATGGTATCAGGGGACTGCAGATGCTGTTTACCAGAACATATATACACTTGAAAAAGAACAGCCAGAAATGGTGTTGATGCTTTCCGGAGACCATATTTACAAAATGGATTATAGAAATATGATCCGTTTTCATCAGGAAAAGAAAGCCGATCTTACAATTGCGTGTATGGATGTACCACTAGAAGAAGGGAAGAGATTTGGTGTAATAGAAACAAATGAGGATAGTAGGATCATTGGATTTCATGAGAAACCATCGGTACCAATCCCTTCTCCAAATAATCCGGATGCTACATTTGCTTCTATGGGAATATACCTGTTTAACACCACCACGCTAGTTAAAGCGATAATTGATGATGCCAAGCAGGATACAAATCATGATTTTGGAAAAAATATAATACCTGACATGATCCATTCTAAGAAGGTATACGCATACCCGTTTACAGATGAAAACAAGAGTGGCTTAAACTACTGGCGAGATATAGGGACCCTGGACGCTTACTGGGAGGCTAATATGGATCTTGTGCAAATATCACCAGAATTTAATCTTTATGACAAAGATTGGCCAATCCGGACTTACAAAGCACAATATCCACCGGCAAAGACTGTTTATAAAAAAGATTTTCCGGGTGAGAGAGCAGATATGATCCTCAATTCTATTGTATCTGATGGATGCATAATCAGTGGTGCAAAGATAGAAGGATGTGTCTTGTCACCTGATATCAGAGTTGGTTCTAACACAGAAATTCATGATTCAATCATAATGGAAGATGTCAGGATAGGGCAGAACGTTAAAATTCGAAAGGCCATAATAGATAAATCAGTAAATATTCCAGACAATATGAAAATTGGTTATGACCGGGATGAAGATATAAGGCATTTTACTATTACTGATAGCGGTATAGTGGTTGTACGCAAAGAGATGCAGCTGATCTAGAAAAGTATAGTTGCACGAATTTATTAATATAAAAGCATATTTTGGTGTCGCTTAATCTGCCATACTGTACAACTTTGAAACTTTAAACTAATTCCACATATCGAAAAGCGGAAGATTGCCTCGTGAATCAAAGACTATCTCTCTGGCAGAGGATATTTGTTCTATATCATTACTCCCATTTAAATCATCCAAAAACCCTTCGGAAACAATAATTTTTTCTAAATCAAGTGTACTCTTTATCCAGACAATTCTTATGTCTTCAGTATTTTCTACTCCGCATGTTGCTATTGCAGCATCCAGGGCATCTTTGTCGCATTCAAAAGACATCGGAATCTTTGCTCCTTCAGGGCGAAGTGCTGTAACGCAATTTATATACGTTTCCGGAAAGTTAATCTTGTTTACCAGCTTTTGTGTCGTGAAATCAGCCAATCCAATACCACACGCATTGCCGTGTGAGTTTGGGGTCAGATCACGCACAAATATCCTTGATATACCAGTATCTGCTCCAGGAATGTTACTTGAGCTTTGATCTTTACGTCCAATAATATTTGTATCCATTCCTGTGCCGCTTATGTCTTTTCCCATATTGTCAATAATCAGTAAATCGATACTTCTGAATGGTAGTTTTGCCATCAATTTAAAAGCTTCCTTTTTTAGCTTAGGTTCTTCATCAATAAATTTTTTACCCATTAATGCTCTGATATCTGCTATTTCACCATACGCATTTTCAACTATTGCTAATCCAAATAAAATACTTAATTTTGAAAGAACAATCGGAAGGGCTGACTCAACTATCTGGTCAAACGAATATTTCATGATAGAACGGTGATATTCTTTGGCTCCAAGGTCTTTGCCAAGTCCTACCAAAAGCATTTTGATCAATCCGCTTTCTATCTGTCCTGTAAAGCGTGTATGTGGTTTTATACGATTAATTGCTACAATATGGTCTGCGTCAATGGCATTTTTATCAATATAAACATGAATACCGTTTTTGCCTTCTCCAATTTTGACCACTTCCATGGTAGCTTTTATTGGCACTCCCATTTTATCTTCCGTAATGCCGTATCCTGCTAATACCTCAATTTGACCTTTAGTTGTAGCGCCTCCATGACTACCCATGGCTGGTATTATAAATGGCTTTCCCTGAAGTTTGATTAATTCGTCTATAACATGTTTGGTAATCAAATTTATGTTTGAAATTCCACGACTACCGGCAGTGATTGCTATACTGTCACCGGGTTTAATCAATTTGTCCGGTCTTATGTCAGCTATTTCAGATTTGATTTTTTCAGGTATGTCGTTTACTACATAAGATGAAAATTTCTGTTTGATTTGGATTAATTTTTGGAGGTTAATCAAGCTTCTATTTCCCAACCTGACTGAGCCGGAACTCATAAAAAAATTATTCTTTTTGGGTTCTGTTTGACTGGTTAATTAAATAAAAACATACGGGTTTCAAGTTTGCACACTAAATATGTAAACTATTCATGTGCATCACTTGTTGGTTTGTCTGTATTTAGTTCCATTCTATCCGGTATTAATATCCCACCTGAAACAATTAATTTCATACCTTCTTCGATGCTCAAATCAGTTTCTTCTATATCTTGCTCAGGAAGATAAATCAAGAAGCCGGAAGTGGGGTTTGGTGTAGTTGGAATGAACAAACTGGTTAATTCTGTTCCGTCTTCTGTCTTCATGCCTCCTGTGACAAAAGCGAATGCCTTCATACCAGCTCTTGGATATTCAACGATAACTACACGTTTAAAAGATTGTGTAGTTGGGAGGCTTATAATTTCAATCAGTTTTTTTGACGAGGTATATACATTTTTTATAATGGGGACATTGTGCAATATCGTTTCGAAAAAACGTATGATGAATTTCCCCATAAAGTTTGTTGCTACTACACCAATAGAATAGAGCGCTACAAATGTGAGTACAAACGCGACTGACGTGATGACAAATTCATCAATCTTACTATTTGGAGAAAATCCAAAAAAACCGACGGCTTTTATTACTACTGGAGATAGTATTCCGCCTATCATTGTAAACAAAAATTTTATTACAAAAAACGTAATAAAAACCGGAAAAACAACAAGAAGGCCTGCAATCAATTTCCTTCTGGTGTTTTTCTTAAAACCAACACTGTAAAGTTTTCCTGATTTCATTTTTGATTTCATAATATATAATCGTGAAAGTTCAATAAATTAAATTATAAAAAAATGCCAGACTGCTACCATTATACCTGCAAGGATAAAATTAAAATCTGTAATACTTTCACAGGCGAACCCGCTGGGTATAAGGCGCTTGTGATATAGGTATAAATACCCGCATGCATACGCAACACATGGAAGAAGATAATATGAGAACCCGGAAGTCCAGCCGTTCATAGGACTGATAATTAATAGTATTGTCAGTGATGTTAACATTACGACGAGAATTACCTTCGTATTGTTTTTTCCAATTGCTATTGGTATTGTTTCCTTACCAATTATTCTGTCACCTTGAACGTCTCTTACGTCAAGCAATACTGTCCTTGTGAAAACCATGCTGAAAGTAAATGCTAATACAACAGGAAGTGACGACAAGGAGGATTCTGCTGATCCCAGGAACGTAATTAAACCTGTACTGACAGCCCATGCTACACTTATAAACATCTCTTTCGATCCTGGAATTTGTGCAAGACTTCGATACCTGAAAATACTGGTAAACCTCTTTGGGACTATAGAAACCCTGTACGCTATTCCGAACAAAGAGGCAAAAAAAATGCAGAAAAAGACGTCCATGTTAATCGTAAATGCTAAAACTGAAGATAAAACAGCTGCAGCAATACCGAGGACCATGAAAATCCCTTGATGTTGCTCGTACAATTTTGCCCTGGATGGTTCACTCAAGGCGGCGGCCTCTTTATTCGCAAAATAGTTTAGAACATACATTGAAAGCAAAAACAGTGTTGCAATTGCACAGAATTTAATACTGGGGTTTATACCTAGCAGAATGGAGCTTGCATAGCTGAAACTTGCTGCTCCAATTCCAATATACATGAAGCTGCCTATTAAGATTGTAATCGCTTTTTCAGTAAACGCTTGCATCTTTTTACTTTTTTTACCTTGATAATTCTGAACCTTATCGACAACCCTATCGAGTAACCAGTTAGGTGTTGAAGCGCCGGCTGTTATGCCAATGAGACCATAATCTGCGAGTTTCTTTAGGTCCAATTCCTGTTCTGTCTCAACCAGGAATGCTGGTACACCTTTCTTTTCAGCGATTTGAACCAATCTATTTGTGTTTGCACTCCCTCTTCCACCAACTACAATCATTGCATCAACATTCTCGCTCAGGCTGATTACCTCCTCTTGTCGTCTTGATGTAGAACTGCATATTGTATCAAACACCTTGTGGTTTTTGTATCTGTGTTTTAGTTTATCGGCGATTAATGCAAAAGTGTTCATGTCCTGAGTAGTCTGAGCAACAATACAAATTTTTTCCATATCAGGCAATTCTGATACCTCCTCGGGAGAAGAGACTACATAGCCTTTGCCATCAGTATACCCAAGTAATCCTATTACTTCAGCATGTCCTTCATCACCCACTATTATGGTAGAATATTCTTCCTTCGCGTTTTCCTCAATAATTGCTTGTACCCGTTTCACGCGAGGACAAGTTGCGTCACAGATCTCGGCGCCTGATGCTTCCAGTTCTTGTCTTCTTTTGGGTGTAATACCGTGTGCCCTGATAACCACAGTACTTTTTGACAAATCCGTGTCTTCCTTGAGGGCTCTGATTCCTTGTTTCTCCAGCTTTTCAAGTACCTGTGGATTATGTATCAACGGTCCTTCTGTATAGACGGTGCCATCATCGTTTCCAACTTTATTAGCAGCATCCAATGCGTTGTCCATTGCCTTTCGTACACCCATACAAAAGCCTGCTTTTTTTGCTACTATAACTCGCATTTTTTGTTTATTTTATGGTTAAATAAGCTGAATGATTCTATGTCGATACGTACCAGACTTGTATGTTCCGACAGCCTTTCTCACTCATGCCCTCATTGAAATATAATGAAAATGATTCTATCAACATGCAATTTCCTTGTCAAAGAAATTCAGATTTGATAGAATTGACTCGACATAAATTGGTGGGTAGTGGGGATGGCCTTTTCGCCGGTGAGGTTGAGGGCGCCATGCATACGATAACGGCAAAGCTTATATTATTTGCAAGAAATTAACAAAAGAATATAAGGAGTATCTGATAATGGACTTGTATGATGCTATCAAAACAAGAAGAAGCATAAGGGCGTATAAAAAGGATCCGGTGGAAGACGATAAACTGGATAGAATTATTGATGCTGCACGGCTTGCGCCAACTGCTGCCAATAAGCAGCCATTTTCGCTTATCGTAATTAAAAATGAGCAGGTTAAACACAAATTAAAAGATGCTTATTCACAGGAATGGTTTTATACGGCACCGGTAATTATATGTGCGTGTGCATTACCAGACACAGCATGGAAACGAAACGATGGTAGGGGATACGTTGATGTTGATGTGGCAATAGCAATGGATCATTTGATACTTGCCGCTTCTGCTGAAGGGCTTGGTACCTGTTGGATAGCCGCTTTCAAACCAGAGGTAGTGAAAGATGTATTAAATATACCTGATAATTTTGAACCTTTGATTTTAACACCTCTGGGTTATCCTGAGGTCATTCCAGAACCAACATTTCGAAAATCACTTGGAGAGATGGTAAGAGAAATAAAGTGAATCTGCTGCAATTATCCATGCCTGATACCTCTCTACACTTCAGCGGGAAAATGTGTGAATTTCCATACTTCAGTAGCGCCTCACTTGAGTAGTTTTAGGTAATCAAAGACAAAAGAGACCACAAAGGTTCAGGTTTTAACATTTAATAAAATATTAATAGCTTCTTTAAGGTATAAAAAATGGCAACAGTTGCAATTTCACGTTGTGATAATTATGAATTAGAAAAAGTCAGCACGGCTGTGAAAAAATGTTTAAGTTTGATAGGCAACCTTGAAACCATTGTAAGGCCGGGAATGAAGGTATTGCTTAAACTAAACCTTCTTTCAGCCTCATTAGGGCCGGAGAGGGCGGTTAATACACATCCTGCTGTTATCAGAGCACTTGTTGACATATTTAAGAACGATTATGGGTGTGAGGTTTATATTGGGGATTCTTGCGGTAGTCTAAGGACCGGTTCTACAGATAAAGCTTTTAGAGTTACACAAATAGACAAGATTGCAGAAGATACTGGTGCCGTTATAGTAAACTTTGATAAGGATGAAGCCCTTGATATAACAAATGAAAATGCTGTGATCTTAAAAGATTTCAAGATCGCAAAGACTGTTAAGTCGGTAGATATTGTAGTGAATGTCCCGAAGCTGAAAACACACGGTCTGACAAGATACACAGGTGCAATCAAAAATATGTTCGGTTCCATACCTGCCAATGGAAAGAAGAATGTGCATCTGCTGGCACCAAAGAACCGATTAATGGCTCAGGCATTGGTTGATGTTTTTCAGATGGTACAACCGCATATAACAGTAATGGATGCAGTTATTGGAATGGAGGGTAACGGCCCTAATGCCGGAGACCCAAGAAAGGTAGGGTTAATAATTGCCGGTTATGATGGTGTCGCATTGGATGCTGTGGCCAGTACCATTATTGGCTTTGATCCCATGAAAGTGCCTATAATCAAGTATGCGCATGACAGAAAACTTGGTACCGCAGATATGAATAAGATCGAAGTTTCAGGTGAGGAAATCAGCAAGGTTGCAGTTATTGATTTTAAAAAGCCTTCCAGCTCTGCACAGGATTTTGCGTCTAACTATATTCCAAACTTTCTGCTTGCAAAAATGTTTGATAATAGTTGCTCATGCGTTTCTACAGTGTATGAACCAAATTGTACAAGATGTTATGAGTGTATCAGAAATTGCCCAGCTAAAGCAATGTCGGCTCCGGATGGTAAGGTGTTAGTCGATGAGGATAAATGTATTGGCTGCTTTTGCTGTGACGAGGTTTGCAATTACAAGGCGATTGAGATGAAGCGGTCGTTTCTTGGTAGTGTCTTCCTGAAAATGGCGGTTTTCTTAGGCGTGGAACGATTGCAGTAGAAATATATTATCGATGTAGAAAACAGCAGAACCGTTTTTTGTATCTGGATGATTAAAATGAAGTAATACTATTTCTTTGCAATGTTAATTGTCATTGAAGCAGACGACAATTGATTTTCACTTTGAACTTTTTTGGAGATTTCCTCTCTATTTATCGTGATGTGCTTTGGCGCATCAATCCCCAATTTGATCTGCTGTTTATTAATATCTATAACCGTTATCTTGATATTATCTTCGATTATGATGCTTTCACCTAGCTTTCTTGTTAGTATAAGCAATTTTCACATTCCTGATTTTATATTAAAATTTTATCAAATGAGCCTTAAGTATGTTTCTTTTGCTAAACATTCTTATACAGTAGTTTATAAGTTTTATGTATCAAGTCAAGATGATTTACATTGAATTTGATGACATAGTGCAGATATTTTCTTGTTTGGCAGTTAGAGCATTTTTTCACCTTCCACTATAACATCGATTTTTCCCGCCTTTGCAACTACAATAAACTCATAATTATAATTCATTTAGAATTTTGATTTAATTTGTATATTTCGTTGAATTCGGAGTAAATAGCATTTCAAGGGTTTACAGGCCAGTTTGTAATTGACAGGTTTTGTGCCTTTTTGATATAAGACTACTAATAAAATTTCTTAACAATTAACAGGGGACAAGGCATGGCAAAGATAGAAAAAACCACTGCAAGGGAAATACTTGATTCCAGAGGTAGCCCTACAGTTGAAGTAGATATAATACTGGATGATGGTACATTGGGCCGGGCGGCAGTTCCGTCAGGCGCGTCTACAGGCCGCCACGAAGCATGTGAGTTGAGAGATGATGATTCAAGGCGATATTTCGGAAAGGGAGTTACCAAGGCACTTAATAATGTAACATCAATAATAGGTCCGAAGATAAAGGGCCTGGATCCTTCCGAACAGGAAAATATTGATAAACTTATGATAGAACTCGATGGCACGGAGAATAAAAGCAATCTGGGTGCTAATGCCATACTGGGAGTTTCTATTGCGATAGCAAGAGCTGCCGCAAGTTCATTAAATAAACCGTTATATCATTATATTGGAAATAATGATGAATATATCATACCTGTACCCATGATGAACATTATTAATGGTGGAGAACATGCTGATAACAACCTTGATATTCAGGAATTTATGATCATGCCTGTCGGCACAGATAACTTCAAGGATGCTTTAAGGATGGGGGCAGAAGTCTTTCATAGCTTAAAAAAGATTCTCAGTGCCAAGGGGTATAACACAAACGTAGGTGATGAAGGCGGTTTTGCTCCGGAGTTGAAGTGTAATGAAGAGGCCCTGGGAACAATAATGGAAGCGATTAAAAAGGCCGGTTATGAGCCGGGTAAAGACGTGTTACTGGCACTGGACACCGCCGCGAATGAAGTTTATAAAGATGGGAAATACGTTCTAAAGGCAGAAGCCGATCCGGAGAAATCCATTGAAGGCATGATTTCGTTTTATGAGGACTTGATTTCTAACTACCCTATTTATTCGATAGAAGATGGCCTGGCAGAGGATGACTGGGATGGCTGGAAGGCGTTAACAGAAAAACTTGGCAACAGGGTACAACTCGTTGGAGACGATATATTCGTGACAAATATAACCAGGTTTAAAAAAGGTATTGATTTAAACATAGCCAATTCAATATTGATCAAGCTTAATCAGATAGGCACAATTACAGAAACCATCCAGACTATAGAGATGGCTAAATCACAGGGTTACACCACCGTCATATCACATCGCTCAGGAGAGACGGAAGATACTATAATATCTGATGTTGCAGTAGCAACCAATGCAGGGCAAATCAAGGCAGGTTCACTTTCCAGAACAGATCGCATATGCAAATATAATCAATTGTTGAGGATAGAGGAAGAGCTTGGAGATAATGCTGTTTATGGTGCAGCGTCTTTGAAGATGAAATAACTTGTCTTGCCGTTTAAACAATTGTTAGATATTTGCTTCCAACTATCTATTGAAATAAAAGAATTATGCTAAGGCGCTTCCTTTTTACCTTTTCTATAGCAACTTCGATAATAATTATTTTCTCTGTTATCGTCACTCAAAAAAGAGAGGAGAGGAGGGCTCTCGAAGCAACACAAAAGGTGCTTGCGGAAAAGGTTGATTCTTTAAGAATAGAAAATAAAAGACTCAAAGAAGAAAACAAGGCACTCGTGAATGACCCGATACAAGTTGAGAGAGAAGCCAGGGATAATTATGGATATACTAAAGAGGGAGAAACTACTTACAAAAAATACAGATTTAATATTTCCGAGCCTGAGAGTGACAAGGTAGGTAGGTCAACTAAGTCTGGTGGTCTGGAAGCATTCTTATTCGAAGGTCCTTTTCCGTGGCAGGTGCCATTAGGCCTGATAGTGATAGCTTCTCTGTTTTTATTGGTTTCTTATAAATATGAACATTAAAGTCTATATAGATAAAATTGTAAGAGATGCAAAGACCGCATCACGTATGATGGCCGTTGCCGATACGTCAGTAAAGAATGCTGCACTGGAGCAAATGGCGCTCAATTTCATTAACAGTAAAGAGATACTGATAGTGGAAAACAAAAAAGATTTAAGGGCTGCAGAGGGGAATGGATTATCTGCTGCCATGATAGATAGATTACGACTGACTGAGCAACGTATAGAGGCTATGGCGGAGGGCATAAGAGAGGTGATAAATCTTAGTGACCCTGTTGGTGAGGTAATGGAGAAAGTTGTGCGTCCAAACGGTCTTGATATTCAAAAGGTCAGAGTTCCCATAGGTGTTATAATCATTATTTATGAATCACGGCCAAACGTTACGGCTGATGCTGCATCGCTTTGCTTAAAAACCGGTAACGCGACAATACTTCGTGGTGGTAAAGAGTCGATACATTCTAATATTGCCATCTACAAGCAAATAAGCATGGCACTTGAAAAGGTTGGTCTTGATAAAAATGCAATTCAGGTCATAGAAACTGTTGACCGTGAAGCTGTTGGACACCTTCTCAAATCAGATGAATATGCAGACTTGGTCATTCCCAGAGGTGGGGAGAGTTTGATACGAAACGTTGTTGAAAACTCCACCATTCCGGTCATAAAACATTATAAAGGTGTTTGCCATGTTTATGTGGATGAATGTGCTGATATGGATATGGCTAGAGAAGTATGCTTGAATTCAAAGCTGCAGAGACCGGGTACCTGCAATGCGATGGAGACTATGCTGGTACACGAGAAGATATCCGGCACATTCCTTCCTGATATCTACAAGGGAATGTCGGATGCTGGCGTAGAATTGCGTGGATGTGAAAAAAGCCGTAAGATTATTCCTGAAATAAAACAAGCTGTCGAAGAAGACTGGTCTGCAGAGTATTTAGACAAGATACTTTCCGTAAAAGTTGTTTCTTCCATCGATGATGCTATTGATCATATTTCAGTTTATGGTTCTTCACATTCAGATACTATAATAACTGAAGACAAATCCAATGCGAATAAATTTACAGATGAGGTTGACTCCGCTGCGGTATACGTTAATGCCTCTACGCGCTTTACTGATGGCTTTGAATTCGGGATGGGAGCGGAGATAGGCATCAGTACTGACAAGCTTCATGCCCGCGGCCCAATGGGTCTTAAAGAGCTTACATCATACAAATACATCATTCACGGTACAGGACAAATTCGCTAGTAAGGGTGTGCAAAACAGATGATACAGGTATAATGATGAACACCTGTAACTGTTTTAGCTTGATTTTTCATGTCTCTTGAGCTATCTTCACCGTTCAAACATTTTGGTCGTTTTCTCTAAATTTGAAAGATTCTGGAATTATTTTTTAGGGGTTTACTATGAAAAGAAAACTTTTACCAGCCTTTTCTTTAATGATTTTACTTTCGCTGCTAGCAGGTTGTTTACAACTTCCATCCAGAGTTATTCCACACCACGTGAATCTGGAAGAGGAGTTTCAGATGGGGAAATATGTACCAAAAATTAAAAACTTTTTTATTATACTTGATGCCTCATCATCTATGAGTGTGTCATATGCAGGAAAGGGTGATAGGGAAGGTTCCAAACTGACGGTTGCTAAAGATTTTATAAGACATATGAACAATACTATGCCTGAGATGGAAATTAGCGGTGTCCTTAAGACATTTGGTCGTGGAATTGAGGTGCCGATGAAGCAGACAGAGACCGTATATGGAAGAACTGCTTATTCCAGATCCGGTCTGGAACAAAGCTTAAATAGTATAGATTTTCTTGCTGAGGGTAACAGTCCGGCCGGGCTTGCGATTAGAGAAACTGGTGATACTATCGGGTCTATTGACGGTACAAATGCTGTGATCTTTATAAGTGATGGTGAGCATCTGGAAGGGGATCCTTTTGCGAAGGTCAGGGATATGGAAAGTAGTTATGGCGGATGGACTTGCTTTTATACGGTTTGGATAGGAAACAATCCAGAAGGTGAATCATTTATGGAAGAACTTGCCGGAGAAATAGATTGTGGTTTTTCAATATCTGTTGAAGAAATTGCTTCTAACGAAGATATGGTAGATTTCGTAAAGCAGGTATTTCTTACAACTGATATCGACAGCGATAGAGATGGCGTTCCGGATAGCCTTGATAAGTGCCCTGATACTCCGATTGGAGTTGAAGTAGATGGATCTGGATGTCCTATGGTTGCCCACATAGATAGTGATGGTGATGGGGCTTTTGATGATGTCGATGAATGTCCTGATACGCCGGTAGGTGCGATTGTTGATGACAGAGGGTGCTGGGTTGTCAAAGGTGTGCAGTTTGATTATAAGAAATGGGATGTTAAGCCACAGTTCAATTCAAATCTGAACAATATAGAAAATATTTTGAAAAATAATTCTGGATTGAAGATAAGAATAGAGGGACATACTGACGATATCGGATCAGCAAAATACAATATAGGCCTTTCCGGTAAAAGGGCTAAGGCAATTAAAGACTATCTGGTTGGCAAAGGAATAGAACCGTCACGAATTACTACAAAAGGACTTGGGTATGCTCAACCAATTGCAGATAATGATACAGCTAAGGGGCGAGCCTTGAACAGAAGGGCTGAAATAATACCTGTTAAATAGTTGAGCTGGGTCAGCAATTGTTCAAAAAGGTTATGGGCGAATACAAAAACTTGAGTGTTTTTAAAGCTTTAGATTCCTCTCATTGCCATGCATATAAAAATGTATGGCAATGAATAATATGGCAAAAGAACAATAGCCTACA
>CAXMPV010000014.1:0-17268 GCA_964195175.1 uncultured Thermodesulfobacteriota bacterium
CGCAATTGTCACACGACTCACTTTTATAGTCACAATCTTCATATTTGTGATCCCAACCCATCTCTTTCGCTATAAGGCTATCGCAATCCGGATGATTATGTAGCGTTTCGAACAATTCAAGGTATTTTGCAGTACGAACATCAGCTTTTTGCAAGAACCTTTCCCAGTCCTCCTCATCCCAATCATCGTCTTCAAAATAATCTTTATCTTCCATGCTCACTTCCCGCTTAGAATGTTGTAATAACAATCCCTCTGCATCGCCTCAAACCCCAACTCTTCTATTAGCGCTATCATTTCCTCTTTATCCATACGGAAATCCACCCCGGCTGCTCTCACAACATTCTCTTCAATCATTGTACTTCCCAGATCATTTGCCCCAAACTTTAATGCAAGTTGAGCAATCTTCGAACCCTGTGTTACCCATGATGCCTGGATATTTGGAATATTGTCCAGAAACAAGCGGGAGACAGCAAGTGTTCTGAGATAATCAAATCCACCAATTACAAAACCTGTCGTCTTCTCATTTGACAAGGATAAGGCGGTATTCTTTGGCTGGAATGTCCACGGAATAAATGCAGTAAACCCTCCTGTCTCATCCTGTAACTGCCTGATCTTTTCAAGATGTACAACTCTCTCCTCCAGAGTTTCAACGTGTCCGAACATCATCGTTGCCGTGCTTTTTATTCCTGACATATGTGCTTCTCTCATTACCTGTAACCATTCGTTAGCAGAACATTTATGTGGGCTTAGTATTCCCCTGCACCTGTCAGTAAGTATTTCAGCTCCACCACCGGGCATAGTATCAAGTCCTGCGCTCTTTAATAAGGCCAGGACTTCTTTTGTTGGCAGGTCGTTCAACGCCGAGAAATGAATTATTTCAGGAGGGGAAAAAGAGTGAATATGAATATCAAACTTCTCTTTAATTGATCTTAAAAGATCAACATAATAATCTATTTTTAAATCAGGATGTAACCCCCCCTGCATCAATATTTGTGTACCACCGAGGGATATTGCCTCTTCAATTTTTTTGAAGATTTCATCTTTAGACAGCACGTAACCATCCCTGTGATCAGTATCTTTATAAAAAGCACAAAACGTACAACCGGAAGTACAGACGTTTGTATAATTTATATTACGGTCTACTACGAATGTTCTGTATTGCTCCGGATGAAGCTCTTGGCATAATCTGTCTGCGGCTGCTCCCAACCCTATCAAATCATGTGATCCGATGAGGTTTACACCGTCGTCGAAAGACAATCTTTCTTTGGAACAGACACTGTCAGTTGCACTATTCATTGTAGAACTCAAGTTTTACCCCTTCCTCAACTTCTCCCATCTCCACGGCATAGTCGTAATAAGCCTTAAGACCACGAATTTCCTGTTCACCCAGATTATATTTAATCGACTCCTTGAGGTAACGGAGGCAACGTTCTTTTTTCATTCCAAGTCTACCTGCTTCTGCATCTGCTATTTCGTCTACAAACGCCAAACCATACTCCCTTGCATCAGTTAATAGTTTACCAAGCCCATGCAATTTGGATCCGGATTTTGCTACCCAGACTGCGTAAACAAAAGGCAAACCCGTCAACTCATTCCATTCCTGCCCTAAATCCAGTACAATAAAGTCCTCTTCCCGTACTTTCATTGCATCATCTCCAATAATGAGAAATGCATCCGCGTAATCGTCATAAATCTTCCGTTTGTCGTCAAGCACAATGTATTCAGGTTTCAAAGAATATTTTTTCCAGAGAATAATTTTTGCAAGAACACATGACGTCAAAGAATCTTTATCCAAAGCAACAGTCCTGATTTTTTCAATCGAAGGCGCTTTAATAAATAGCTTTACGCTCTCTACCAGACCATTTGAGGCGATAGCACTACCAGGAATAATTTCGTAACCGGTACTTCTGAAATAGCCCGCAGATGGCATTACAACCAGATCCAATTTATCATTCTCAAGCATTTCCGGTAATACCGATGGAACGCCATACACAATCTCTATTTCATTCGCTCTCTTTTCAAATCCATATATGAAAGGTTTTGCGTTCATATATGGAACAACACCAATCTTTAATTTATCCATTGTATCGAGTTTTCGCCCTGTGAATTAAAACTAAGTAGTATATCTGTAAAGAGATACAGAAGCAACGAGAAATTACGAACCATTGTAATTATGCTATTTTTTAAGGAAAGTTTTGAAACTGCAGGTTTCTATCTAGCAACTTGTCGAATCCGGAACATACAAAAAATTTATTCTTTTTTGGTTCTAACCCGGACAGGTTGAGAATTTAAAAATTTGTGGGTTGGTCCTTCCTAAAACAGACGTTATGGGAATTGACTATTGAATATTCTAGATAATTGGGTTTCTGTCTAGCCATTATAATAACGTTCTGGCCGTAGAGTTTTACTACTTCAAGATGATTAGTCGATATTGTAATTTCAATAGTACGGAGATTCAACAGATACATAAATGACTTACTGTATTCAGTTAAGTCTCAATCAAAACAACTTTTTTTGAGGTCAAACGAGAAATGTTTTCTGCGTATGATAAAATCACATCTTTTTTAGGATTTCTATCAAAATACAATTTGCCCAGATCCTTACCTTTTAAACTCATAAGCCAGTATCCTGCACGAATGCCTTTGCCCGTACCTTTAGCCGCTTCCCTCTGCATGGCAATAGTCTTACTATTGCATACATTTTCTACTATAATTTCATCTATTTTAGCAAATTTGATTTTCTTTACCCAGATAGGGAAGAAGAATTTGAACCGAATACAAATCTCCTCCAATCCTTTATCCACTACTATCTTTTTATCATAGAATAGCAAAAAGAAGCCCATCAGGGGAAAAAGTATAAGCGTAAAAATAATAGCAAAGAAAAGTGCTTTATCCAAAACAGCACTCGAATAGAAAAGAAGCCATATGTATATTGAAGCGGCCCTGTACATAATAAAGAAAACCAGGCTTAAGCCCAGCATCATCCCCCCCATTGCTTTGGGAAATCTGGAACGGGCCAAAAGCGTTTTGTTTTCGTTTGTTTCAGTAATTTGTAATGTTACAACTAGTCCCATAGTATAGTGTCCTTTCTGCTTGTGTCGATTTTAGCCTGTATCTAAAATGCGTCAACTAATTTTTAAAAAACATTGTTTTTTAATTCAAGGGGATTAGAATGGCCACATAGTGGCTTTATCATAGTGTGGCAGGGCCGCAACCAGGCTTGAAGAGCCTTAAGTGAACTCATGCCGGCAGGCGAGGAAAGTGACTAAAGTTAAAAAAAACTACAACTTTAGTTCACTTTAAATCCAGGCACTTTTGACTTTTTCTGAGGCTCAAAAAACATTCTAATAAAATAAGATTTTATGGTGTAGCAGTAAAAGGTACTTCAAAAATGAGTGAAATTACATGTATAGAAGTAGACCTCAGTGCAATTGAGCACAATCTAAAGGCCATTAAGGGCATGGTGGGATCTGGAACAAAAATCCTCTCCATTGTCAAGGCTGATGCATATGGGCATGGTGCTGTCAGGGTCGCTCAGACTCTGGAACAAAATGGCACAGATATGCTTGGAGTGGCATTTCCGATGGAGGGCATAGAGCTACGGAAGAACAACATAAACATACCCATACTTATCTTAAACCCTGTATTATCAGAACAGATAGAAGATGTTATACAGCATTCACTTGGAGTAACAGTAAACAGCCTTGATATAGCTAATGAAATATCAGTAACCGCAAAAAAGCACCACAGCAATGCCAGGATTCATGTCGAGGTCGATACTGGCATGGGAGGAGCAGGTGTTTGCCCTGACAAGGCCCTACCTTTTATAAAAGCGCTGCTGTTAATTGAGAATTTAGAAATCGAAGGAGTGTTTACTCATTTCAACTCATCTGAAGAGAAAGACAAGTCTTTTACCTATGAACAAAACCGCAAATTTAAAGAGGTTCTAAAGCAACTTGAAAATGAAAAGATCAGTATCCCTTTAATACATGCCGCTAACAGTGCCGCAATATTAGACATACCTGATTCTTATTTTAATATGGTAAGGCCCGGATTAATACTTTATGGAATATTTCCGTCGAACCATGTATTAAGAAATATTGAGTTAAAACAAGCCATGAGCTTCAAGACAAGAATAATAAACCTTAAGCAACTCGACCCGGGAAGCATGATTGGCTATGGCAGAACATTTGAGATACAGCAGCACACAACCGTGGCAACAATACCTGTTGGTTACAGGGATGGTTTCAGCAGGTGCTTTTCAGGTTTGGGAGAAGTACTTGTTAATGGAAAACGCGTCCCAATTATTGGTCGGGTATGTATGGACCGATGCTTCGTTGATGTAACCGACCTTCCTGATGTGGAAATTGGAAGCGAAGTTATATTACTTGGAAACCAGGGCAGTGAAACAATTTCGATTGAATCGGCAGCGGAATTAATAGGAACTATTCCTTATGAAGTTGTATGCAATGTCGGAACAAAAACCCCAAAAAAGATGTATAAACCGACGGGGAAGAGGTTATAATTTCAAGCGTTTGCGTTTCTATAATCAGCAATCGTGAGAATATACCACTAATGTGTACTTTTAATTGAAGATTCTCATACTTATATTATTTGACAGCAGGCACAAAGGTAAGATCTTTGTATTCGACCGGTTATGACAACCGACGCAGATATCCAATTTGATTAACATACCCCCCTACCGACTTAAATTTATGCTGTAACTCCCACACAGAAAGCAAGAGTGAATCTTGTTAATAGCAATAGAATGAATACCTCTTAAATGAATACAACAAAAAATATAAATACTTTACACTGATATACTTAAGAAAGTCTTGACTTTTATTTATATTATGGTAATTTTTATGAATTTTGATAAATCTGTGTAGATTATGGCTTCCTTTATTCCGCCAGAAAAAATATCTGAGATCCAAAGGGCTATAAACATAATAGATATAGTTTCTGATCACGTTACACTTAAGCAGACAGGAAAGAACTTTCTAGGTCTGTGCCCTTTTCATCAGGAAAAAACTCCGTCTTTTACTGTTAATGAAGAGAAGCAAATATATAAGTGTTTTGGATGCGGAGATGGAGGAACTGTCTTTAACTTCCTGATGAAACAGGAGTCTTTGACTTTTCCAGAAGCGATTAATGTACTTGCGGAAAAAGCGAATATCAGGGTTGATGTATTTGATAAAAAGAAAGAACATCAGGGAACAAGCATTTTATTTAAGGTTAATGAGCAAGCAACACGTTTCTTCGTTGATATGTTATTGAAAACTCAGGAAGGTAAACGACCAAGAGATTACATCTCAAGCAGATCAATAGATAATAATTCAATAAAGAAATTCAGACTTGGATATGCTCCTAACCGTTGGGATTCAATTGTAAATAAATCAAAAGAATGGGGTGCTAATACACAGTTACTTGAAAAAGCCGGACTGATTATAAAAAAGCAGGATAAGTGTTACGACCGTTTTCGTAACAGGTTACTATTTCCTATTTTCGATTCCCAAAACAGACCTGTAGGTTTTGGGGCAAGAGCGCTGGACAACTCTTTACCGAAATATCTTAACTCTCCGGAAACACCAATTTTTAGTAAGAGTAAGACACTTTACGGTATTAACTGGGCTAAAGAGTCTATGAAAAGAAACCGGAAGGTTTTGATCATGGAAGGATATACCGATGTAATAATAGCTCATCAGAACGGGATAGATTGGTCAATTGCGGTACTCGGCACAGCATTAACACGAGAACATATAAGGACGTTAAAGCGTTATTGCGATAAAGCCATTCTTGTGTTTGATGCAGATACTGCAGGGCAGAAATCTTCTGAAAGAAATCTGGATATCTTTATTGAAGAAGACTTTGATGTAAACATTGTTCTTTTACCAAAAGGTTATGATCCGTATGATTTTATCATTAAAAACGGCAAACAGAGATTTCTGGAACAGGTGGAAAAAGCGTACGATTTTTTCAGCTTTAAAGTAAAACTTTCTGAGAGAAAGTGGGACATGTCCTCCGTTTCAGGGAGAACTTCTGCGATAGACGATATTCTATCAACGGCTATGAAAATTCCTGATATTTTAAAACGGGATTTGACCATCAAGAGAGTCGCAGAAGAGATGTCTATAGATGAAAAACTCTTACGAAGCCATTTGACTAAATTTACCAGTTCAAAAAAGAGGCAAACTGAGGCAAGACGACCTCGTGATCAAATAACTGGTAATTTAAATAAGGCTAAATCCGCTGATTATAAAGTAGAAATAGCTATTATTGGATTAATGATCAATCGAAATGATCTAATAAAAAAAGTAGAGACGGATATAGGTTTTGATAGTTTCAGAAATAACGAAATACTGAGTATTGCAAAAAGAATATCAGAAATATATTCTCAAAAAGGACAGGTTATATTAAGCGATATCTTTCCAATGTTAGATTCAGCTGAGATGAGTAGGAACATGGTTGATACAATCTCAGAACAGGAATCCATGGAAAAGAGCCTTATGGCCGGACAGGAAGATGCAGGTAAAAAGATGCTCAAAGCGTGTATTCTGCATATCAGGAAAAAGAAAAACAGTAAGAGCCTGGAGCAGGCCAAGAAGAAAATGTCAGATTTATACAAATCAAAGGGAAGCGAACAAGAAGTTAACCAAATACTTGCCGGAGTTCACAAAAAGAGTATGACTATTCATTCTTTAAAGAAATCTGGATAAACAAACTTTTAGTAATTATTAAAGAGGAGACTCTATTAAATGGACAAAACGAGTCAAAAGATTAAAGCACTTGTCGCAAAGGGTAAGGACAAAGGATTTGTAACTTACGAAGAGTTAAACAAGATCCTGCCGGATGACACATTATCTCAGCCAGGAAAGATTGATGAAACATTGATAATGCTGGATGAGATGGGTATAGATCTTATAGAAGAATCTGAAGTCGAGGCTCGTGATGCGGCAGATGATGATGAATCAAAGGAGAATTCAAAAACAAAGATAGGTACCGCATCAGCTGCGTCAGAAAAAATTGATGACCCCATAAGGATGTATCTAACACAAATGGGGGTAATACCTCTATTATCACGGGAAGAAGAAATAGCTTTAGCCAAGAAAATAGAGGTGACGAGAAAAAACTTTCATAGAAAGGTGATTAAATCTGACTTTTCACAGGAAATTTGTTTAAAGATACTGGAAGATATTACTAATGGAGATCTACCTTTTGATCGAACTTTAGCAATTAATATTGAATTTGATAATCAGAAAGAGAAACTTCTTAAACAATTCCCGGAACATGCAAAAGCATTAAGAACGCTCTTAAAGAAAAACAGAGAGGATTATGGACAATTAAAACTTAAAAAAACATCTGCAAAAGACAGGCACAGGCTCCTTAAAAATGTGAGAAACCGTCAGAGAAAAGGTTCTGAAATCATTGAAGAACTTTGCATTCGAACTAAAAAGCTACAGCCAATAATGAAGCGGTTACAGGAAATTTCCTCTGGAATGAGTAGTGTAAAAAAACAGATTTTATTATATGAAAAACGTGACAAGAAGAAGGATATATTGCGAACCTTGAAATCCGAGCTGAGCGAGTATGAGGATCTGGTGCTTGAAACATCTGAACGGCTAAGCCAACGAGTCGAATCCTTTGAAAATGTTTTTAAAGAGCATGAAGTTGCAAAGAGAGAACTTTCCAGTGCAAATCTGAGATTGGTAGTAAGCATTGCGAAAAAATACAGAAATCGTGGCCTAAGCTTCCTGGATCTCATACAGGAAGGAAATACTGGGCTAATGAGAGCAGTTGATAAGTATGAATATAGAAGAGGTTACAAATTCAGTACCTATGCTACCTGGTGGATAAGACAAGCCATAACTCGCTCGATTGCGGATCAAGCAAGAACTATCCGAATACCCGTGCATATGATTGAGACAATGAGCAAAATAAGAAATGTTTCAAAAAAATTACTACAAGAGAACGGCAGAGAACCTAGTATTGAAGAAATGGCAAAGGAGATAAATATTTCTGTGTCTGAGGCAAGAAGGGTACTAAAAATTTCAAGACATCAAATTTCTCTTGATAGAACAGTGGGAGAAAGTGCTGATAGCGCTTTTGGTGATTTTATAGAAGATGACAAAGCGGAATCACCTGTTTTTGCTGCTGCTCAGGAAATGCTTAAAGAAAAAATAGAAAGCGTACTGGAAACACTCACCTATCGTGAAAGGGAAATAATTAAGCTTCGCTATGGCATTGGAGATGGCTATACATATACACTTGAAGAAGTTGGTAAACGGTTTATGGTAACTCGTGAAAGAGTAAGACAAATCGAAGCAAAGGCGGTGAGAAAATTGCAACATCCTATCAGAAGTAGAAGGCTGGAAGGGTTTTTAGATAGTGTAGAAGACGGTAAGTAAATAAAAAGATTTCTGTAATCAAAAAAACATACAGAGTAATGTTTATGTTGCCAGAGGTTGTTGTCCCTAACGCAATGACCCCTTTGCCAGTACCTCATTCTCCAAGAATCAAAACATTACTTTTCGTATCTTTCAACTTATTAATCGACTGTAATATTTTCTTTATTTTTTTGTTTTTACCAACTACCATCTCTGCTGAAAACAACTGTGATTTAAGCGCATAATTTGTTCTCTGTAGGTTGTCGTAACTCTTGGCATTCGAAACGGACACAGCAGCAAGATTACTCATTATTGTAGCAACAGCAATATCATCATCGTTGAATGATGTACCATCACGCTTATTCAACAACTCAACACAACCGATTGTCTTGCCTTTTACACACAATGGAATACACAAAACACTTTCAGTCTTAAAGCCAGAAAGTTTATCAATTGCTGTAAAATGGTGCGGATTTTCTTAGCATCAAATACCACAACTATCTGTCCTGTGCCTATACAGTATCCGGCAATACCTTTTGTCGCCGGAAACCTGATATTTGAAATCCTATTGGAAGCAGGACCTGTTGCGTATCGAATAACCAGATCCTCATCAGAATCACGTAATATAATGGATGCTGCAACAGAGTTAGTCAGCTTTGTAGCATGAATTATAACCTGTTCTAACACATGGTTTAGTTCCAGTTTAGAATTGATAATAGCACTCGCCTCGAGAATGTCGTGTAAATGAGCTTCCTTCAGCTTTTTGTTTCCGACAATATCATCAATATTTAAGGTTGTTGTCCCGTCCAATTTACGCATAATTTTCTCCTACTGTCATAATATTGTGGCATGCTACAAATTTAATCCAAAAAAACCAACTGATTTTAGGTAAAAGATGGGGAATCTTGCCCATTAAAAAAAGTGTTCTTATCTCTTTCAAACCTAAATCAACTATATCGCTGGTCTGTTTCAAATACTATTGAAGTTGACAAACATTACATTTTTTGATAAATTTCATTGTCTATAATGCTAGTATCAACTTATGGTAAGTGTATATCATGAAAAAGTTTATAAATATTTTACTCTTTTTATTATTTACTCATTTCATATTATTACAACTAGCATCACTCAGGGCAGAAGAAGCACAAAATTTAGCTGCCTCTAAAGAAAACAGCTCACATAGTGATAAAGTATCAATTATACCTCTGAGCGGAATGATTGATGGTGGCATTTACAATTCTCTCAAAAGAAGAGTTGAGATTGCAAAAGAGAATGGCTCAAATCTCATAATCTTTGAGATAGATACATTTGGTGGTCAGCTGGAGTCAGCCTTCGAAATATCAGAGCATATCAGCAATATTAAGAATACGAAAACAATAGCATTCATTCCTACAAAAGCAATTTCTGCAGGTTCTCTGATAGCAATTTCATGCAACGAGATATACATGTCTCCCCTGGCAGAATTAGGAGATTGTGAGCCAATAGTCCCGTCTTCAGAAGGTGGTTACAAAACCGTAGGAGAAAAAATACAAACTGTACTGAGAACTAAATTCAGAAAGTTCGCAGAGAAGAACGGTTATCCTGTTCTACTTGCAGAGGCGATGGTTACAAAAGAGATAGAAGTATACCGTGTGGTTACAGAGGAGAAACCTAAAGGATTTTATATTTCAGGTAGAGAACTAAAAGAGATGAACGAAGATGAAAAAAAGAAATTTAAGTCCAGAAAATTGATAATAGAAGAGGGAAAGCTTCTCACCATGCATGCGAAAGAGGCTTATGAATACCATTTCGCAAAAGAAATTGTGGAAGATCGTGATGATTTATTAAAATTGCTGAATTTAAAAAATGTCACGCCCAATATATTAGAAACAAACTGGTCTGAGGAAATGGTAAGATTCCTGGGAAGAATTGCACCTATCTTGCTTGGTATTGGATTGGCTGCCTTATGGATGGAGTTCAAGAGCCCCGGTCTGGGTTTACCTGGAATCGTTGCTGTTCTTTGCCTTGCGACCGTCTTCTTAAGTAAACATCTGGTCGGCCTGGCGGAGACACCTGAAATTATTATATTTTTTATCGGTATTGTCCTGATAGCTGTAGAAATACTCTTCATACCTGGTTTCGGAATTGCGGGAATACCGGGTATTATCTTAATGTTTATAGGTGCAATTTTGTCATTTCAAGATTTTACTATTCCAAGAACTCCGTATGATGTTGATATGTTTGTTAAAAACATATTTGCAGTAATGTGTAGTATTATTGGAAGTGGAATTACCATCTTTTTATTGTTTAAATTTATGCCGGGAATTCCATTCTTTAATCGTTTAGTCTTAACATCTTCAGAGACCTCACTAAGCGGTTTTGTAATCCCTCCACAACCTGCAGGGAAAAGCAGTGTGGTGGGCATGAAAGGAAAGGCATTGACAATTCTACACCCTACGGGAAAGATTGAAGTGGGCAATAACACTCTCGATGTAGTAACAGATGGAGAATATATAGAAAAAGGTAAAATCGTTGAAATAATAGAAATCAGTGGAAATAGAATAGTAGTGAAGGCAACATAAAGTTAGCAGGCGAAGTGAACTAAAGTGCCTAAAGTTGAGGTACTTCTCTATCGCGACAAAATCAATTAATTCCTGAATATCTGAATTCTCAAATTACAACCAGAAGATGCGTCCTTTTAAAAATATTGTTTTTGACTATAACTTTAGCTCACTTTAAACTTTAGGCACTTTAAACTTTTTATGGGTATATCAGAAATAATAACACTGTATATAATTGGCATGACTGCGATAACAATCGAGTTATTCATACCGGGAGCTATAGTTGGGATTTGTGGTGCCGGTTGCGTGATTGCAAGTATAATATTTGCCTATTTATATGCATCAAACTTGCTGGGCCACATATTACTTGGTATAGGCATTTGCTTTATTCCAATATTTTTTATAACATGGTACAAGCTGCTTACGAAAACATTTGCTGTAAATGCTTCGGAAGAGGGTTTCTCTTCCTCTAAAAACAGACTGGAAGAGTTGATATCAGCCGAAGGAATTGCCATTACAACGCTGAGACCTTCAGGTACCGCAAAAATCAAGGGTGAAAAAGTAGATGTTGTTTCAGAAGGTGAAATGATAGTAAAAAGCACGAAGATTAAAGTAGTCGACGTAAAGGGAAACAGAATAGTTGTAAAACCCGTAAAAACATAAAAATATTGAAGGAGAGAAAAAATGATAAACGTACCTTTACTTGCCGCTTCCAAGGAAGTTTTGACAATCGGAATTGTTATCGGCGCCATTTTTCTAATACTATTTCTGCTCCTGATATTTAAATATGGCTGGTTGTATATACAGGCATTATCCTCCGGTGCCAATGTAGCTCTTTTACAATTAATAGGAATGACTTTCAGGCGCGTTAACGCAAGGATAATTGTTGATTCACGCATCATGGCTAAAAAAGCAGGCCTGGACTACGACACTCCACAACTCGAAGCACATTACCTGGCAAGAGGTAACGTGCCTAACGTTATCAGGGCATTAATAGCAGCAGATAAGGCCAAGATTGACCTTAGTTTCGATATGGCTTGCGCAATAGATCTGGCGGGCAGGGATGTTCTCGACGCTGTTAAAACAAGCGTCAATCCAAAGGTGATCGATTGTCCTGACCCATCTAAGGGAAGAGAAACCATTGATGCGGTTGCAATGGATGGTATTCAGCTAAAGGCAAAAGCCAGAGTAACAGTGAGAGCAAACATAGAACGATTAGTCGGTGGTGCTACAGAAGAGACTATCATCGCACGCGTCGGAGAAGGAATTGTAACCACAATTGGTTCAGCAGAAACTCACAAAAAAGTACTTGAAAACCCTGATTCAATATCAAAAAGAGTTTTAGAAAAAGGACTTGATTCCGGTACCGCCTTTGAGATATTATCTATCGATATTGCCGATATTGATGTGGGTGAGAACATAGGTGCCAAGCTTCAATCTGCACAGGCAGAGGCCGATAAAAGAGTCGCACAGGCTGAGGCTGAAAAACGCAGGGCAATGGCTGTAGCGAGGGCGCAGGAAATGACTGCATTGGTAGAAGAAAACCGGGCAAAAGTTGTTCTTGCAGAAGCAGAGGTTCCAAAGGCAATTTCTCAGGCATTCAGAGAGGGAAACCTTGGAATAATGGACTATTATCACATGAAAAATATTCAGGCAGACACAGAAATGAGAACGTCTATTTCTAAGACAAGTGATGATGCGCCAAAAATGTAATCAGCTTGAATTGGAATCCTCTCGAAAGAGAGGCCGGTCACGTTTACGTAACTGAAGGAAAAGCAGATGGAACAATTAGTCTGGGCAATAATAATCATTGTTTTTATAATATATACCGCTCTTAAAAATCGAGCCAGGAACAGACCAGACACCGGAATAGGCAAAACAGCTGATGTTGATCTTAAGGCAAGGGACGAACGTGATAAGCTTAGCAGGTACATGGAGGATCTACTTGGTATTGAAAGGTCTGCTGTTACTAAGCCACAAATAGAAATAGAGCGAAAAACACAAAAACCGTTAAAACAAAAGGTTACGACAAGAGAGGAACCAGAGGTAGAGGAAAAGGTTGATCTGATCACATCTCCATTAGTGAAGAAACAGGGATCTCCTCCTCCTGAAGAGAGAGAAATTTACCATGCAAACTTCCCATGGGGCACTCTGTCAAGGAAGGATATTCCAAGTGCAATAATCTTATCAGAGATAATTGGACCTCCAATCTCAAAGAGAAAGAGTCATAGGTTATTTTAATAAGTTACCACCTCGAAAGAGAGATTTGACGTCAGATCCGTCCCCACCAGGATTAATATCTGGCAGCCAGGAAGCCTTTTAACATCTAGAAATACAATTTGGTAGCCAGAGTGGTGGAATTGGCAGACGCGCCGGACTCAAAATCCGGTCCCTGTAATGGGGGTGTGGGTTCAACTCCCACCTCTGGCACCAAAATTTATCGTATTTAGGAAGTCTCTAATTAGGTTCAGAAAAATGGTTTAAATTTTCCATAGAGAGTATTAAGTTTTTTCTTATAATACTCTACATTTTCATCAGGTTCTTCGCTGTTCCACTGCGAAGCGAGTTTACAGTTATCGAACACCCTTACCCTGCTTTTCTCACCAATAACATAATAAGAGATTTGATCACCCGGCTGGTAGTGACGTTCTGACTTGAGTGCCAGTTCATATGCTGCAGCAGCACTTCTTTTCTTTTTGCTTACCTTCTCAGAATAGATAGTAAGCGACTCCTTCAGAGTTTCCTTCTTGATAAACATTTTTTTATCCCACTTGTGATCCACAAGCTCTTTCTCATATTTATCCAGAAGATCATCCATTTTTCCACTTTCCCCCTTAAGCAGATACAGGAACATCTCCTCCATAAACCGGCGCTGAAAGAGTTCTAAACCCCTGGAACGTAAACCAGATCCTTTGATAACTATTTTATCGTCATAATCAAGGAGTACATAATTTTTAATTTTATAGCTGAACATTGCTTTGTATCTGCCGGCTAATTCGAGCTTTATACCTTCAGGCAGTGCACTTGATAATTCATTAATAATCCCCTCTTCGTCCTTTCTCTTTTTAACTCTGCCGGGAGGAACAAAGTAAATACCGTCAGTATCAATCTCTATCACCTTACAATCCTTATCCTCCAGCCACTCAATCATGGATTTGATAATTTCTCTTCCTTTTGTCGTTACTTTATTTGCCTGTTCAAAATCACTGAAATGACCATAAGCAAAGCCCAGATAGCCGTAAAACGAATTGATGAGTACCTTGAAAGTGGACTGGAGCGCATCATAATACATTTTATCAGATTCTGTTTTTGCGGTAAGCATCATATCCTTTGCATTCAATCTAAAAGTCTTTAAATCACTTAATAATGAATGGAAGATATTCAGTTCATCAACCTTTGGAAAGTATTTAAAAGTTAGCATTATGGATGGATATAATGACTGAACGTCACAATACAAAACATTTTTTATTACGCCCTGCAGAAACATGTCAGTATACCCTCCTGAATACTCTCTGGTTTGAGATGTCCGAGGAATTGAATGGCTTGAACTTATATATTCTCTTATAAAGAGCGAATTTATCTTGGTCGCATTGCCCCTGATAATGGTATTCTGAAACGAGTATGGAAATATCTGTGTCTGATAATAAAAGCTCTGTCCCAGAATTTCGCTGATAGCTCTTGTCTCCCTGACGTCATCCAGGCCATATTTTATAAGTTCATCCGGTTTATTATCGTAATACCAACTTAACTTATCCGGATCTATGTACGTTCTGTCCGGAGAAGCAACATTGAAATGTCTGGCTACATTCTTAAGGCCGTAACTTTCCAAATTCCTGGCAGTAACGTCATACATCTGTGCCAGTAAATACGTGTCTACAATGTGACGTCCATACACCTCAAATTTTTTATAAGAGATTGTTCTCTCGGCAATGTTTAAGCGAGACGAGTGAGATTTGATAGTTTGCTTATTACGGCCAATCGACAAGGGAACTTTAAACCGTCTTGCACGTGCTTCTATGTAGACCAAATCAAAGTTAAAAATATTATGCCCTTCTATCACGTCAGGATCTCTCAAATTTATCTGTTCAACCATGACCTCCAACATTTTCTTCTCGCCATGTTCTTTTCCTGAAATGATATATTCCCAACCGCTACTATCCGAAAGAGATATCAGAGTAATTCTGTCTTCATCTCTATGTGGATTTGAAAATTCATATCCCTCGGCACAATATGTTTCAATGTCAAGCTGGAGCCTGAGCAAATCGCCATATAACATCTCTTTAAAGAGTGTCTGTCCTGAGATGAGCAGATATTGATGAACCGGATCATTTAAATAAAAAAATGGAGCACTTAAACTCGCCGGGGTTGCACCTGTTTTCTTCTTAAAGTGCTTCAATAATAGCTGCAAATCTGCCCAGGTTTCCAACGACACCAGATACTTATAATATGCATCCCCCTTTAGTCTCTTTGCCTCATACGTACCATCCCAACCATCCATGTAAATAGTCTCTTCCAGTAGAACAAATGGTTTGAAATCTTCCTTCTTTGATGTCACTCTATTTTTTTTACGATAAAATATCTCTACAACATTTTTACCATCAAATTCAACAGCCGTAATATACGGAGTATTATCACGTCCAAAGAGAATCTCATTCTCGTCAGTAGATATTTTTTTGAATTTTGAATCCATTTGTAATTTACACCCTTCTGTTAAGGTAATTCCGAAATTCCTCAATCACTAAACTAGTATTCTATGACGCAGTACTTTTTTGTCCAGCAGAAATAAACGTATTTTTTTATATCTGGATATTTGACATAATTGTTATAAAATAAAATGATGAATACTGTGTCAAAAGAACTATTTCAACAAATGGTACGCATACGCCGTGAAATCCATATGCATCCGGAACTTGGGTATCAGGAAAATAACACTGCAGCCATTATAACCGAGGAATTAGAAAGGCTTGGCATAAAGTCAACTACTGGAATCGGAAAAACCGGTGTGGTAGGGCAAATAAATGATTCTGGCCCTGTGGTAGCATTAAGAGCGGATATGGATGCATTGGCTATTCAAGAAGAAACTGGACTTGAATTTACATCGAAAATCGACGGTGTGATGCATGCCTGTGGCCATGACGGACATGTTGCAATGCTGCTCGGGGCGGCTTCTTTACTAAAGGAAAATCTTAAAACCGGAAGCGTATTACTTGTATTTCAACCGGCAGAAGAAGGTGGCGGTGCAGCTCAAAAGATCATGGAATCAGGACTGCTTGATGAAGCTAAAGCAATATATGCATGTCATCTAGACAGACACTATAAAGCAGAAAAATTAGTTGTTCAATCTGGCCCAATCTCAGCCTTTACCGATAGATTTGATATTTCTATTACGGGCAAAGGAGGCCATGCTGCTCAACCGCACGACGCAGTTGACGCAATTGTAGTAGCCAGTCTTATTGTAATGTCTCTTCAGACTATAGTATCCAGAGAAGTAAATCCATTGTACCCTTCAATTGTATCGGTAGGACGAATCGAGGGAGGTTCAGTGCCGAATGCCGTTGCGGAAACCGCTAGGCTTTGCGGCACGATACGCACGACAGAAACTCAAATAAGGGAGCAAATAATGTCAGGTATTACGCGTATTGTAGCTGCGGCCGGAATGCTTCACAATGCAGATGTCAGTGTAGACTTCACTATGGGCTACCCGTCTGTTATTAATACAGTAGAAGAGACAGAAATTGCCAGAGCAGCAGTCAAAAACATTATTGGAGATGAGGCTCTCGTTGATGGTCAATTTGCAAGTATGGGAGGTGAAGACTTCTCATATTATCTGGAAAAAATACCGGGATGCCTTATAAGGCTGGGAGCACAAAAGAATGGCTTGGAAGGCATACCCGCTCACAGCTCGACCTTCGACTTCGATGAAGATGCACTGGAAATTGGTGCCGCATTCCTTGCAGAAGCTGCGAGGTTAACAATTGACCGCCTGTCCCAATAGACACCAAATCAATCAAAGAGTGAAGAAATGAAAATGAAATGATTTATGGGTTGATTTTCATTACAGATATTGCTAATCAGGATCCCATATTATACCCTGGTCAGCATGCCCGTTTGGCCAGCCTTCGTTAGCTGTGCCGTCACTATCTCCATTCTGTACCCGTCCAATATGACCATCTATAAAGAGTATATTCGCACCTCTTGAATGTCGTTGCGCAACGCTTCCGTAGGAACCGTCATACTTGCTTGCAACAGTGGTGTTATTAATTCGGCCGTCAAATAGCAAGACAGTCTTGGAGGGGAAACGAATTGAATCAATCATTCGGCTGCACATTGATCCCTGAGCAAGCT
>CAXMPV010000015.1:0-248 GCA_964195175.1 uncultured Thermodesulfobacteriota bacterium
TCCACATGGGCAAGGCTGATTCCTGCCGACTTTAGCTCCGGTACGAATTGGTGCAGGTCTCTGTTCACCCTGTCCGCTATTGGTTGTCATTGCCTCATCTCTCTCTCTTCTTGGGGTTGGCATTTCAGGCATGGTATTTTGAGAGTCCTGATAGACAAAATTGTCAGCGTTCCATACGCTCTTACTATCTATCGTTTCCGTCCTGACCCGTAACTTAAATATAAGGTCCGTAACTTCTTCTCTGATAG
>CAXMPV010000015.1:330-16927 GCA_964195175.1 uncultured Thermodesulfobacteriota bacterium
ATGCCTGATTTCAAGTGATCCATTGCATAGAGATGGTCTTTCCATTTATTGTCAACTTTTTCAAGTAAGAGGATCTGCTCAATTTTTCTGAGCTCTTCTACACTGATCTCCTTCTCTTTCTCTTCATAAGCTTCACAGGCAGTATCAAGTAGCAGGTCTTCAATATTCTCCTTCGTCTCTATATTGTGTTCCTTTAAGTCGATATTAATGCCGAATTTCTGTTTATACCAGCCAAGTAGACTATCCATCTCCCATTCGTCTGTGTGTAGTTTTGGATCGATATAAAAATCGACAGTCTCCACGATGCTCTCTTCGATCATTTTAATTAGATCTTCCCTGAGAGCTTCCTGTGCAAGAACTCTTTGCCGCCATGCGTAAATAGTTTTTCTTTGTTCGTCCATTACCTCGTCATACTCAAGAAGATTTTTACGTATTTCGAAATTATGCTGTTCAACCTTTTTTTGTGCCCTTTCGATTGATTTAGATACCATGGAGTGTTCTATTGCCATGCCATCCGTCATGCCAAACTTTCTTAGTATGCCTCCTACTCTCTCCGGTGCGAAGATGCGCATTAAGTCATCTTCCAGTGAAACGTAGAACCGTGATGAACCAGGATCTCCCTGACGTCCAGTACGCCCTCTCAATTGATTGTCAATACGCCGTGCCTCATGTCTTTCCGTGCCTATTACATGGAGACCTCCTAATTCTACCACTCCTTCGCCCAGGACAATGTCTGTTCCCCTTCCAGCCATGTTTGTTGCGATAGTAACATTTCCCTTTTGTCCGGCTTTTGCAATTATTGTAGCTTCGCGTTCATGGTTTTTTGCATTGAGGACTTCGTGTTCTACGCCACGCCGACTGAGCATATTGCTGAACATTTCAGACTTTTCTATTGAGATCGTTCCGACAAGTATGGGTTGGCCTTTTTCATGTACTTCAGCTATTTCTTCAACTGTGGCATTTTCTTTCTCTTTTCCCGTTCCATAGATTCTGTCCGGATAATGCTGGCGTTGAAGAGGTTTGTTTGTTGGTATAACATCTACTCCCAATCCGTATATTTTGGCAAATTCAGCCGCTTCGGTAAAAGCGGTACCCGTCATTCCCGAAAGTTTATTATAGAGACGGTAAAAATTTTGAAGTGTAATAGTGGCGAGTGTCTGACTCTCTTCTTTTATCTTTAAATGCTCTTTTGCCTGTATTGCCTGGTGTAGCCCGTCGCTCCACATTCTGCCTTCCATCAATCTTCCTGTAAATTCGTCTACGATGATTACATCTTTTCCCTGGACAACATAATCTGTGTCTTTTGTAAACAGCGAGTGAGCACGCAGGCTCTGCTCAATATAGTGAGGCCAGTCCATGTGAATGTCAGAATAAATACTGTCGACACCAAGTTCTTTTTCTACAAGACTAATTCCTTCATCAGTTAAATTAGTACTCTTTTCCTTCTCTTTTACTTCGTAATGTTTACCCGGTTTCAATTTCCTGGCAATTTTGTCAGCAGTAAAGTACTTTTCCGTTGATTCATCAGATGGTCCTGAGATTATGAGTGGTGTTCTTGCCTCGTCGATCAGGATACTGTCAACTTCGTCAACAATGGCGTAGTTTAATGTTCCTTGTACCTGTTCTTCAAGGTGTACTCTCATATTATCCCGCAGGTAATCAAAACCAAACTCATTATTGGTACCATAAGTGATATCCGAATTATAGGCGGCTCTTTTATCCTCGTAGCTCTGATTGCTTTGTATCGCACCTGCTGAAAGACCCAGAAATTCATACATTGGCAACATCCAATTCATATCTCTATTGGCAAGATAATCGTTTACGGTAACGACGTGAACACCTTTACCCCCAAGGGAATTGAGATAAGCCGGTAATGTCGCGACAAGTGTTTTACCTTCACCTGTTGTCATCTCCGCAATGTTTCCTTTGTGTAATACAATTCCTCCAATTAGCTGGACATCAAAATGCCTCATGGTCTTGTCCGGGCTGTTGGGTACTAATAACACCCTGCTGCTGGCTTCTCTGGCAACGGCAAAAGCCTCCGGCAGAAGGTCATCCATTGTCTCTCCGGCAGCAAGCCTTTCCCTGAAAGTGTCAGTCTTTTGTCTGATCTCGGCATCGGTTAGCGCCTGTAAACCGCTTTCAAGTGAATTTATGTGATCTACTGTCGGCTTCAGACTTTTTAAAATCCGGTCGCCGGCAGTACCAAATATTTTTGTAAATATACTCATTATTATGGTTTATGTCCGAAAAATTGCAAAATTACATTAAACCAGATTTAAAAAATGGTGTCAACTCAAATCAGAAGTCTGCTTATTTAGAAGGGAAGGATGTAATTACAGGTATGATGGACGTTTGGATAAACTCTTGAAGTGTGGCATGGGAACATTTTTCCAGCATTCAATATGCAGAATGAAGACCTCATTCCATATAGTATTCTTGAATAGGCTTAACGTCGAGTTCTCCACTTGAAACTGATCTGATAGCGCTCTCTGCTGCTATAGCTCCCGGAACCGTTGTAAAGTAAGGAATACCTGACACAATCGCGTTTCGTCGTATATTATAAGAATTTTTTTGTGATATTTTTCCTTCGGCCGTATTAATTACCATCTGGATATCATTGTTTTTCAAATGATCTATCACGTTAGGTCGTCCCTCATATTCCTTAAGGATGGTGGTAACGGGAGTGCCTTTCTCTGCGATAGCCTTTGCAGTTCCTCCAGTGGCAGAAATTTTAAAACCTAAATTGTGAAGTTTATGGGCGATATCTACTATAGGGGCTTTGTCTTTATCTCTGACACTTATAAAAACTGTTCCTGACAGAGGAAGCCCTCCCTCAATAGCCATCTGTGCTTTGGCAAACGCCATTCCGAAATCAGCATCAACTCCCATTACTTCACCGGTTGATTTCATTTCCGGTCCAAGGATGGTATCTGTACCATGAAATCTAGCAAATGGAAAGACCGCTTCTTTTACGGCAACATGATTGCTCTTTCTGTTATTACTTATATTTAGTTCCTTCAGTTTGCGCCCTGCAATAACCTGAGCTGCTATCTTTGCAAGGGGAATACCAATAGCCTTACTGACAAATGGTATTGTCCTTGATCCGCGCGGGTTTACTTCCAGGATATAGACAACTCCATCTTTCACGGCAAATTGAATATTAATAATACCAAGGACTTTCATCTCTAATGCCAGGGCTTTTGTCTGGGATTTTATCTTTTCAATAATTTTATCTTCTATAGAATAAGGGGGTAATGAACACGCACTATCTCCTGAATGTACGCCAGCCTCCTCTATGTGCTCCATGACACCGCCAATAAAGACCTCTTCGCCATCACACACTGCATCAACGTCTATCTCAATTGCACCTTCCAAAAATTTATCTATTAAAACCGGATGTCCGGGAGAAACGTCAACAGCGTGCGTCATATACTCTTCAAGTTCGCCTTCATCAAAGACTACCTTCATGGCCCTACCGCCCAAAACATATGAAGGTCTGATCAAGACCGGATAACCGATTGAGACTGCAATTATTTTGGCTTCTTTGAATGATCTTGCGTTTCCGTTCTCCGGTTGGAGAAAATCTAGCTTGGACAGAAGCGCCGCAAACCTTTCGCGGTTTTCTGCCATGTCAATACTATCCGGAGAAGTGCCAAGAATCTTAACTCCTGCATTGAACAGTGGCACTGCCAGTTTCAACGGTGTCTGTCCTCCAAACTGCACAATAACACCTTCAGGTTTCTCTTTCTCAACTATTTCAATTACATCCTCAAAAGTAAGTGGTTCGAAATATAATCTATCAGATATGTCGTAATCGGTACTTACAGTCTCCGGATTACAATTAACCATGATTGTTTCAAATCCCATCTCTTTTAATGCCAGTACTCCATGCACACAACAATAGTCAAATTCAATACCCTGTCCAATACGGTTAGGACCACTTCCCAGAATAATTATTTTCTTCTTTGATGTAGGGCTAGCCTCGCATTCGGATTCGTATGTAGAATACAAATAAGGAGTGTATGCCTGAAATTCTGCTGCGCAGGTATCCACCACCTTAAACACAGGGCGGATATCGTTCTTCCAGCGATAATTTCTGATTTCATGTTCGCTTGTATTTAACAAGTTTGCCAGTCGAATATCGGAGATGCCATGTTGCTTTGCTTTCTTTAAAAGAACGGGATCAATCAGAGATTTATTATTAATTACTGCAGTGTCATCTGTCGAAGTGGTTGATAAGTCTCTTGATTGATGCTGGCTTTTAATCTCTTCTTCCAGCTCAAGGATCTGTTTTAAATTATAAAGGAACCATTTGTCGATCCTGGTAATTTCATAAATCTCATCAATGGTCATTCCTATACGAAAACCGTCTACAACAGACCATATTCTATCCCACGAAGGACTTAGCAAATGTTTCTTTATGAACTCTTTCTTCTCTGAATCGTTCAGAGGTGTTTTACTATGATGTTCGCATAATCCGTAACGATTGATTTCCAGAGATCTTATTGCTTTGCCCAGAGACTCTTTGAACGTTCGTCCTATTGCCATTACTTCGCCAACGGATTTCATGTGAGTTGTAAGGACCTGGTCTGCATCAGGGAATTTCTCGAAGTTGAATTTCGGGATTTTAACGACACAATAATCAATCGAAGGCTCAAAAGAGGCCGGTGTATAACGTGTAATATCATTGGGTATCTCATCAAGTGTATAACCTACCGCCAGTTTTGCGGCTATCTTTGCGATCGGGAAACCAGTTGCCTTGGAAGCCAGAGCAGAACTCCTTGACACCCTTGGGTTCATTTCTATTGCAATTAATTCGCCGTCAGCCGGATTTATCGCAAATTGGACATTAGATCCTCCTGTCTCAACCCCGATTTCTCGAATTATCTTGATTGCCGCATCTCTCATTAACTGATATTCCTTATCAGTAAGTGTCTGTGCCGGGGCCACGGTTATGCTGTCGCCGGTGTGGACACCCATAGGATCAAGATTTTCTATAGAACAGATTATTACAACATTGTCTTTGCGGTCTCTCATTACCTCCAGTTCATACTCTTTCCATCCCAGGATAGATCTCTCAATGAGTACTTCATGAACGGGACTTGCTTCCAGTGCGAAGTTGACGTACTCTTCCAACTCTTCTATGTTGTAAGCAACGTTGCCGCCTATGCCTCCCATGGTAAAAGATGGTCGAATGATAACGGGGAATTTTACCTCTTTCGCGATCTCCTTTGCGTCTTCAAGTGAATGTGCATTGCCACTTGCCGGTACCTTGATGCCTATATTGCTCATAGCTTCTTTGAATTGCTTTCTGTTTTCTGCCTTGTTTATAGCTTCCAGTTTAGCGCCTATCAGCTCTACATTATATTTTTCCAGAATGCCTTTTTCGGCCAGACTGACAGAAAGATTTAGCCCCGTTTGTCCTCCCAGTGTTGGAAGCAGGGCGTCAGGCCTCTCTTTTTCAATGATTTTTGTTAACATTTCAGTAGTCATTGGTTCGATGTACGTACGGTCTGCAATTTCAGGGTCAGTCATGATCGTGGCTGGATTACTGTTTACGAGAACGATTTTGTAACCATCTTCTCTCAGTGCCCTGCATGCCTGAGTACCGGAGTAATCGAATTCACACGCTTGCCCTATTACGATTGGACCTGACCCAATTATGAGTATTTTATTAATATCAGTTCTTTTCGGCATATTATTGAAACTTAAATTGAGAGATTTTATTTTCTATATCGTAGTAGCCGCAGGCTTTCGCCTGCGTTTCTCATCATCCGATGAGTGTATGTGGATTTCTCGTAAGTTACGCAACCTAAAGGATGCGACTACGCACCCAACTTATTTAAACTTTTCTATCATTTCGATAAATTCATTAAAGATATAGCTTGAATCATGAGGCCCAGGTGACGCTTCAGGATGATACTGGACGGCAAATGCCGGTACATCCAGGCATCTCAATCCTTCTACGGATTCATCATTTAGGTTTATGTGAGTTATTTCTACCTTACCAAATTTGCTGCTCTGTCCATTATTTAATGATTCTCTATCAATTGCAAAACAGTGATTCTGGGAGGTAATTGCCACTTTTCTTGTCCTTAAATCCATAACAGGCTGGTTGCCGCCATGGTGTCCGAATTTCAACTTGAATGTCTTGTATCCTAGTGCCTGGGCTATGATTTGAATACCCAGACATATGCCCATAACGGGTTTTTTGCCTAATATACCGGTTATATTTTTAACCATATACGGTACTGCAGCCGGGTCGCCGGGACCGTTTGAGACAACAACACCGTCGGGTTCCATTGACAGTACTTCTTTTGCACTGGTACAGGCTGGTACCACGGTCACATCACAATTGTGATTTATCAGCATTCTTAGAATGTTATGTTTAACTCCACAATCGTAGACTACCACTTTATACTGTTTACTATGTTCCGATTGTTCATTGGTGCTTCCACCTGATGTGTTAATGACTATTTCGGCCTTTTCCCAGCTGTAGGCTTTTTGACACGAAACCTCTTTAACCAGGTCTTTTCCCTCAAGTCCGGCCATTCCATTAGCCTTTGAAATAAGACTTTGATGGTCTGTGTCTCCAGTAGAGATTATTCCTACCTGTTCACCATAATCCCTTATATGCCTGGTCAGGGCTCTTGTGTCTATTCCCTGAATGCCCATAATCCCTTTGCTTTTTAGAAATTCATCCAGGCTTATATTTGAACGCCAATTGCTGGGATATGGACTAAGTTCTTTAATTATAAGCCCTTCCGCATGTGGTTGTGTAGACTCATGGTCTTCTTCACAGATACCATAGTTGCCTATCAGGGGATAGGTCATATTCACGATCTGCCCTTTATAAGAGGGATCTGTTAGTATCTCCTGGTATCCGGTGATACTGGTGTTAAATACGATTTCACCTGATGTTTCCCCTTCGGCTCCAAAAGAGATACCTTCAAATACCTTTCCGTCAGAGAGGGCTAAAATAGCCTTTTTTGCTTTCATAGTTATGATAATTACCTTATTGAAAAGGTCTGAAAATGCGGATTTTTTAAATAGTACTCGTTAGCAACTTAACTGTCAAGATTGAGTATTTTTTCGCTTGACAGTAATTATGCGTCTGTTATCATAACTTGATACGTAGAAAAGTACTTAGGGGAAAAGTTGATTGCTTTATAATAGCGTTAAGTTGAGAAAAGGGTGCATAGTCTACGAATTAAGAGGAGAAGCTCTATGCACGCGGTAAACAAATATCTGACGTTGCCAAATTTGATCAGTTTTGCAAGAATATGTTTTATCCCTCCTTTTGTAATCTGTTTAATCCAGGTCCAACATCATAACTTCTATCGATACATAGCGTTAGGAGTGTTACTCGTAATTGGCATAAGTGATGTCTTAGATGGATATCTTGCACGGAAAAGAGGAGAAACAACAACTTTTGGTAAGTATCTTGATCCCGCTGCAGATAAGCTGCTTTTACTAATTGCGTGTTTTTTGCTCTCTTCGGACAAACTATGGTCCGGGCCCAGATTTCCTGTATGGGTACTGGCAGTAATTGTAAGCAGAGAGGTTCTTTTTTCGTTCGGGATGTTGGCGGTATTTGTTACGATAAAACGCAAAATTAAATGGCAGCCTAATAAGCTGGGTAAGCTGACGACATTTTTGCAGATGTCGGCAATTATCGCGGTACTGTTTGGAAACCACATCTCTCTGCACACCCTTGCAATTATCTGGTGTGTTGTTGTAGTTGTTACCTTACTATCAGCGGTAAACTATACCTATTTGGGCGTTAGGCAATTATAAATAATTATTATGGAAGGTTTGGATTATGTTTAACACAATTACAGAGGTTATTGAAGATCTGAAACAGGGTAAGATGGTTATCGTTGTTGATGATGAGAGTCGTGAAAACGAGGGAGATCTGACGATCATTGCAGAAACAATTACACCCGATATTATAAACTTCATGTTGTCGCATGCGAGGGGGATAATTTGTTTGACGATAACAGAGGAACATGCAAAACAGATTGGCTTAACACATATGGTAACTGAAAACACATCAAGCTTTCAGACTCCGTTTACTATAACGATAGATGCAAGAGAGGGTATAACAACGGGTGTGTCTACCAAGGATAGAACAACGACCATACTGAAGGCCATAAGTGATGATTGTATCCCTTCTGATCTTGACAGACCGGGACATGTTTTCCCGCTCATGGCTAAAAAGGGTGGGGTTCTGGCGCGTGCCGGCCATACTGAGGGAGCTGTTGATTTAGCACGTCTGGCAGGTATGCATCCTTCGGCCGTAATATGCGAACTCATGAATGAAGATGGAACGATGTCGAAACTACCTGAGCTTTTAAAGTTTGCGGAAAAGCACGAGATGAAATTGTGCACCATTGCTGATATCATTAAATACCGCCATGAGCAGGAGCGCTTGATAGAGAAACGTGTTTCAGTTAACTTGCCTACAAAATACGGTAAATTTGTTTTACATCTCTACCGTTCGTTTACTGACGAATATCTGCACCTGGCTTTATGCCTTGGAAATATTGGCAGTATGGATCATACGTCTGCCCCAATCCAGACAGATCCGATTTTGATACGTGTACACGATGAATGTTTAACCGGTGATATCTTTGGCTCTTTGAGGTGTGATTGCGGAGATCAGCTCCATCGTGCGTTAAGTATGATTCAAAAAGAGGGCAAGGGCGTTTTGTTATACATGCGACAGGAGGGCAGAGGAATTGGACTCGAAAACAAATTGCACGCTTATGCTTTACAGGAGACTGGCCTGGATACCGTTGAGGCAAACAAGAAACTTGGTTTTGGTGCGGATAAACGTGATTACGGAATAGGCGCACAGATACTCAGGGATTTAGGAATAACGAAGATGAAACTTTTGTCAAATAATCCAAAAAAGTTTGCAGCTCTGGCCGGATATGGTCTGGAAATTACAGAACGTGTGCCCATTGTTATTGAACCGCATGCAGATAATGAACAGTATTTGCGCACTAAGAAAGAGAAGCTCGGGCATCTCCTTGAAGGGATTTGATTGTTTTCGTAGTCGTCCGCACTGTAATTAAATTAAAACGTAGCGGAAACCTTTAGATTTCCATTGCCGTGTCCACGTGTATAAGTGGAAGGTTAAGCCACTCTGCTACCGTTTGCTGTTCTACGCTGAATTTAGAAAAATTTCTTAATTCAGTGACATGTTGTTGGCTTTGTCCTTCGAAGACGAAGAGTGCTGCAATCATACTCCTCAAATTATCATACTTTCTGCGTAGGTCGGGTTTCTTACCCGACATTAATTATCTAAGCCCACAAATGAGCAAGTACAGTAAATACATAGCCGAAATATTAGGAACACTTTTGATCGTCTTCATTGGAGCCGGTGCAATATGCGCCGAACATTCCGTAAAGATGGCAGGTGATCAGGGGATTCCTGGGTGGGCAATAACCGTGTTTGGCTTTGTGATTGTCGCTATTGTATACGCGACAAGCTATATTTCAGGCTCTCATATAAATCCTGCAATAACGATCTCTTATTGGGCGACAGGGAGGATGTATGCCGGTACAGCATCTTACTATATAATGTCTCAAATGCTTGGTGCAGTAATGGCTGCGTACTTCTTGAGCTTACTATTTCCTGATGCGGTGTCTACTGTTTACTTAGGTACCTGTGCTTTAGGAGAGGGAGTCGGGATCTGGAAGGCAGTTGTTATAGAATGTATAGTCACCTTCCTGTTTGTATTTACCATATTTGCAACTGCCGTTGACAAGAGAACATCAAAGCTCCTTGCCGGAGTCGCAATTGGTTTAGTATACCTGTTTGGTGTATCAGTAAGTGCAACGTTCAGTGGAGGCGCACTTAACCCTGCACGTGTCTTTGGCCCCGCAGTAATATCCGGTCACTTCGATCACCATTATGTCTGGTGGCTAGGGCCCGTATCCGGTGCGATTGCAGCGGGATTTCTCTATGGTAAATTCTTTAAGCGGAAGAGTGAAGAACACAAATTATCATCGTCAAAGTGATAGCTCCTTCTCTTCTTTCACCGCAAGTTCAATAATTTGAGAAGACGCTATCGACAGTATACAGTAAGCCAAAAAGAAGTAGAGACCGACTAATGTATTAGCCTCTGTATCGATTCCGGTATTCATATTGGAAAATGACAAGTAGGAGAGGAAGGTTGCAACGACAAATACATCTGCCATGGACCACTTCCCTATCCTGCCTACTGTTTTCTTTACAAGCCCACTTTCCCTGAAAGGTCGGCTTAGCAACAACAGGACAGAGAGTGTAAGTTTAATGAATGGTACAATTACGCTGAAGCCAAAGATAGAAACAGCTACTACATAGTTTTTACTTTCCAGAAGAACATAGATCAGGTCAATAACCGATTTGCTTTGGAAATAGTAGTACATTCTCCCTTCGAAAACCTTGTCAGGAATATCAATCTCCCCTATCAATGGTACGGAAAATTTCAATGGAATAGTAAGGTTTGTGCTGTATGCGCTGATCTCCAGCATCGGGGTGATTACTCCAATTATCAGGCAGGCCAGGGCAATAGTAATAACTGCTAACCCTAATGACTTGAATAGATTAGCTCCACTCCAAAAGATTATTAGTACTATTACGATGAAGGCGGTGGAACCTGCAATAAAACAGTACGAATACTTTTTTTCAACTGCATAATCCATTTCGGAGCTTTTCAATTTCTCCTTCGAAGCAAGATTTCTGTCATCCCATCCGGAACCTGTGTAGATCCACTCTTCAATATTCAGTAGGCGGTCCTCGAAATTCAATACGTCGACATAATCTGACTTATCTCCTGCATATTTCTTGCTCTGGTTATAAATAGCCTGTCCATTAAAGGTGGCACCGATAACATACAAAAGCGCAATAATATAAAAATAATATAACGGGTTCTTATTCATGTATTTCTATCGTTTTGTGCTCTAAAGAAAGTTGTTTTTATATAACCTCGGAATGATAGTATAAAACACAATTAAATGGTATTATGTTTCTCGAAATTATTTTGTACGCTGCACTCCCTTTCAGCAGAAGAGTATTTCACATAAGTGTTGCTCATTGTGTAGTGCGCTTAACATAGCGATTTATTGCGGTGAAAGTTTTATGTAGCATATTTTCAAACTTTTTATAAAATTATAATCACGATTAAGAATATACGGGACGGTTCAATAAAAGCAGATTCCAGCAAAATCTTTATTGCGTTATGATTTTTTGTTTTCAAACATACCGTAGCAAATCAATAATAGAGCAGTAAAATATGCTATATGTTGTGTTAATTGTAATTAAACATACTATATATTGTGCTGTTGATAGTTTTTGTAAGTTTTTTTAGGTACTATTTAAGTTATGGGAAAGATTGTTGCAATCTGCTTAAGCACAAAAAAAGGTGTCCAGAAGAAAGCCGTAAAACAGTGTAAGTTGGTTGAAGGTCATGGCTTAGAGGGTGACGCTCATGCCGGCTCCTGGCATCGTCAGATCAGCCTGCTTTCTAAAGAAGGCAGAAAGGCGATGGAAGACAAAGGGGCCAAGCTAGACGCAGGTGACTTTGGAGAGAATTTGCTGACAGAGGGGGTAGATTTCTCTGGAGTAGAGGTGGGCAATGAGTTGCGGCTTGGAAAAGATGCGTTGGTAAGGGTTACGCAAATTGGCAAGGTTTGCCATGATAAATGTAATATCTATTATCAGGTGGGTGATTGCATCATGCCCAGAGAAGGCATATTTGCGGAAGTTTTAAAGGGTGGCGAAATTAATGTTAATGATTATATAGGGTTCGTAAATGATAAAAGCAGCAGTTCTGACAATTAGTGATAAGGGTTCACGGGGCGAAAGAGAAGACAAGAGCGGAGAGGTGATCAAGGAGAAGTTGGGCCTCATAAAAGCAGAAGTGGTTGCATATGAGATCGTGCCTGATGAAAGGAATATTATATCCCAGAAACTCAGAAGCTTTGCCGAAAGTGCAAATTTAATCCTGACAACAGGTGGAACCGGAGTCAGTCCCAGGGATGTAACTCCGGAAGCGACAAGAGACGTAATTGAAAGGGAGTTACCCGGTTTTTCAGAAGCTATGAGAGCGGAGAGTTTTAAGGTCACTCCAAGATCGATTGGATCAAGAGCCGTGTCAGGGATGTATAAAGATACACTGATAATTAATCTTCCCGGAAGCCCAAAAGCAGTTTCAGAATGTTTGGGGGTTGTTTTGGACGCAATCCCTCACGTTATTGAGGTGGCAAAAGGTAAGGTCTCTGATTGTGGTAAGGATGTACATCATAGACATAGCAGATAAACTGTTTTTATAGGCGCGATATGACATTTCAGGAAATCATACTAAATCTTCAAAAATACTGGTCAGATAAGGGGTGTGTAATAATGCAGCCTTACGATATAGAGGTTGGTGCGGGCACCTTTAATCCGTCAACTTTTCTTAAGGTTCTTGGTGATAAACCGTGGAAGTGTGCGTATGTCGAACCTTCGAGGAGGCCAACTGACGGGCGTTATGGAGAAAATCCAAATAGGCTTCAGCACTACTACCAGTTTCAGGTAATTATAAAGCCTTCACCGGACGACTCCAAAGCTTTGTATCTGGACAGTCTGCGCGCTCTCGGAGTTGATTTGGTTGCGCACGACATTCGATTTGTAGAGGACGACTGGGAATCACCTACCTTAGGGGCTACCGGCCTTGGCTGGGAAGTGTGGCTCGACGGTATGGAGATAACACAATTTACTTATTTCCAGCAGGTCGGAGGTATAGAGCTGGATGTGATATCACTTGAGTTGACTTATGGGCTCGAAAGAATAGCAATGTTTGTCCAGGAGAAGGAATCAGTTTACGATTTGGAATGGGTAGACGGATGTACTTACGGCGACGTGCATAAATTAGATGAAGTGCAGTTTTCCAGGTATAATTTTGAAGCAGCAGATACATCCATGCTTTTAAAGCAATTCGACATGTACGAACAGGAGTGCAAAAAATTACTAAAAGACGGTATTGTTATACCTGCATATGATTACGTTCTGAAGTGTTCACACGCATTCAACTTGCTGGACGCGAGAAAATCAATTGGAGTTGCGCAGCGCACAAGGTATATTGGGCGAGTCAGGGGTCTGGCAAAAGGCTGTGCAGAGGGTTATTTAAAATTGATCAACAATTCAGAGCAAGATGTTGAAAGCGTGGATGCTTAGCCGGGATTGAATTTTCTATAATATTTCCCGCTACCAACTTCAAGGCCTTTTACCTTTCCTTTTTCTTCTTCATTGCGGAAGGAGATGTCCTTTCTGGCGAGACGGTGGCTCTTTAATCAGGGCTATCTGCCGCCTGTTTCATCATGGCCTTTAGTTTGCCAACAATGTTTTCGAATTGACTATTATCAGCAAATTCAATAGAAATTCTTCCCTTTCCGTTTTTCTCTACTATAGAAACCTTTGTCCCTACAATCTTTCTAAGTCCGTCTTCCAGGTCCAGAATATGTGGAGATTTGGCTGTTGATGGCTTTGGTCGGCTGCCAGAAGCCCCCTCCGTGGAAGGCAAAGGACCTTTTTCGCTAGAAACGATTAGCTCTACATCGCGGACCGAGAGACCGTCTGTCGCAATCTTCTCGCCCAGTGCTATCTGTTTTCCTTGGTCCTTAAGAGAAAGCAGGGAACGGGCGTGTCCCATTGAAATTGTTCCACGTGAAACAAGACCCTGTACCTCTTTGGGCAGGTCAAGCAAGCGAATGGTGTTTGCTACGGTGGATCTGTCCTGCCCTACCTTTGTAGCTATCTGTTCTTGTGTCAGGCCAAAATTAATTTTTAATTCAGAATAAGCAGTGGCTTTTTCCATAGGGTTCAGGTCTTCTCTCTGGATATTTTCTACCAATGCGAGCTCAATGGTTTTAAGGCTATCGGCCGTCTTTACGATTGTGGGAATAGTTTTGAGCCCTAATTCTGTCGCTGCTCTCCAGCGTCGTTCCCCAGCTATTATTTTATACCCTTTGCTTGTAGGGCGAACTATAATTGGTTGCAATATACCGTGTTCTTTTATAGAGCTTATTAATGTCTCCATTTGGGATTGTACAAACTGTTTGCGAGGCTGTGCTTCGTTTGGTTGAATATCTATCAGATTGACCCGCATGATTTTTTCGCTTGCTTCGATGCCAATGGCATCGCCAAGTAAAGATTCCAAGCCACGCCCAAGGTTTTCTTTATTAGTCATTTTTATCTCTTTTATTTGGATTCATGTTAAAAATATTTTTGATTATATCGGTTAAGGTACTTAGTAGCAGATTGCGTTATGAAGTTCAAGTGAAATATTGAAATATTGATAAAAGCAGGGGCGGTTCGTAAGGAGCCTGTCGTCTGAGTGTGAAATGTTTTTTTCCTTGATATATGTAAAGAGATTTGTATGTTCTGTTGTGTGCGTGGCAACGTTAAAATTGTGTAATAAATCCAATGTTGCCATGTGTAATTTCCGTGAAAATAGGAATCTGGGTTCTGCTTACTTGTCGACTCTAGATTCCCGCTCAGCAGATTGTCTGCGCGACATATTAGTTGACTGTATCGCAATTGTCATCCTGAATCTCTAATATTATCGAGTTGCTGGAATTATAAAATTCTGAAATCGAATGTTCTGGTTTAGGTTAAAGATCTGTTCAGAATGATATTGGGTGCGTTTCTCTAGTTTTGAGACTGTCTGTGAGTCGGAGAGTCTGATTTGATAACATTAAAAATATTAAATCTCTTGCTATGGTTTTAATCTAAGTTTGCCTGAAAATTACTGTTTTTGGCGTGCGTCTATAAAAATAGGCTCCCTCTATATTTTATGTTCCGTTTTGGTTAAGGCTTACTAATAATGAATATTCTCGTCCCGTTAGTTTTTAGCAGCTTCAGGGAAATTGTCAGACAGCCTTTCTATTATATAATTCTTCTTTCAGGCTGTTTTATAATTTTGATCTCTTTTGCGTTTGCTTTTTTCGCCTTTGGAGAAGAAGCAAGGATGATAAGAGATATGGCGATTTCGACTATAACGGTTGGCGGCCTTCTAACCGGATGCCTGGCTTCTTCTATCCTGGTTGCCGGTGAATTTGAAAGGCAGACGGTATTGGCGGTACTGTGCAAACCAGTATCAAGGAAACATTTCATTTTAGGAAAATATCTGGGAATTTTAGCGGCAACTTGTTTATTGGTTCTCTCTCAAGGCCTTGTGCTGGAGGTTGCGTTAATAATTAGAAATTATAGCACTTTTCAGAATGGTGTAACAAATTTTTCAGATATGCTCGACTTCGTCTGTATCCTGGGTGTCTGTTTCTCTTTATTACAAATATTAGTCCTGACTGCGATCTCTCTTGTTTTGTCGCTCTATCTTAATGCTATAGCAAATTTGACTATATGTCTGTTTTTCTTTATTTTCTGTAATACTTTCAGTTATATTTTACCCATTCACAGTTATAGTTGTGTGGCTGTAAGTATAATTACAGCAGTATGTTACGCGGTGCTTCCAGATTTTCAGGCCCTGAATATGACAGTGATCAATGAAGTCGTTGCCACTCCCTCACCACTTTGGCAGGAAAGCAATATGATACAATATATAGTATATATATCATTGCATGGTACAATATATTGCGTGGCTGTTGTATGGTTGGCTGTTTTTTTATTCAAAAGAAAAGAGATTGCCTGAAAAATCTCTTTTTTCCGCAACATATATTAAATAGACACGATCTAATTGACATTTATTCAGATTTTGTTTAAATAGTAGGTTTGTCGGAAAATTATCAATAGTTGAGGGATTAACTACCCCATTTCCCCTCTTTACCCTTTCAGGGCGGATTGTTCAGGCGGGAAGGTGAGGAAATTGGGTAGCTGGAAACCGATTAAGTATTCCTCAAATTATAGAGAATTTTGTTTTTTATTTTTAACAAACAATTAAGTGAAGCGTAGGAAGGTAAATTATAATGACAGCCGAAAAGATGGAATTTAAGACGGAAGTAAAGCAGATCCTCGATTTAATGGTCCACTCTCTTTATTCCCACAAAGAGATTTTTCTTAGAGAGCTTATCTCCAATGCATCTGATGCTATTGACAAGGCGCATTTTGAGTCTTTGACAAACAAAGAGATTCTTGAAGGCGAAAGTGATTGGAAGATTAGGATTATTGCTGACAAAGATGCCGGTACCTTGACAATCAGTGACAATGGAATCGGTTTGACTAAAGATGATGCGATTAAGGAGCTTGGTACGATTGCTCATTCTGGCACAAAGGAGTTTCTTGCCGCTTTGAAAAGTAAGGAGGTAAAGGATAATCCGGAATTGATCGGCCAATTTGGCGTCGGATTTTATTCAACCTTTATGGTTGCGGACAAGGTAACCGTTATTTCAAGAAAGGCAGGGGCGGGCGACAAAAAAGCCATTAAGTGGGAATCCGAGATAGATGGTTCTTATACGGTTGAAGATGTAGAAAAAGAGAATAAAGGTACTGACGTAATTCTGCATCTTAAGGAAGATGAGAAGAATTATCTCGATGAGTGGGAGATAAAGAGTACGGTAAAGAAATATTCTGACTTTATCGAGCATCCGGTTGTAATGGATATTGAGC